>QKGK01000032.1 GCA_003250455.1 Chloroflexota bacterium
GCGCGAGACTGAAGAGCAGCACCTGGACGAGATCATCACCCTGGAAAAAGAGAAAGCCGTGCTCCAGCAGGAGCTGGAAAAGCAGAAGCGCATGCACATCGAGGTCGATTCGATCCGGCCAATTGAGAAGGTCTCGTTCATCGAAGTCGACTCGATGATCACCGATGTGCTGATGAAAGAGATGGAAAGCAATCCGCCGGACGGTGTGCGCAAGGGGATGAGCCAGGAATACCTGGGCATCCTCGATACGCGCTTCAAGGCCAACCTGGGCGTGGACATGAAGAAGGTCGGTCTGCGCATCAATAATGACGGCAAGATCGTCATCAGCGGGATCACCTCGGAGTTCCAGGGCTTTTATATTGAAAAGGAAAACTGGAAGCTGTACGAGATCCGCGAGAAGAAATGGGGCGGGCTGCTGCCTTCCGGGGAGAGCAAGCGCATCCTCGCCGGGGATGAACGCCTCGCCGACCTGACCATCCAGCAGCGCAACTCGCTGATGGACCGCATCTCGATGGGGGTGGACTTCTCCTACCTGGACGAGAGCATCCGTAAGATCACGATGGAGTACCTCACTGTGCTGCTTTCTCCGCTGCAGAGGCAAATTGTCTTCGCACACAGCGACGACCAGCCGACCCTGCAGCTTGGCGACTTTCTGGACATTCACAATGCCCAGGTGGAGAAGCAGATGTCCAACCTGCGGCAGCGGTTGGCGGAAGTGGAGCAAAAGCTGATCGAGGAGGGAGAGGAACCCGCGGGTGCCTGAAAAGGTGTGCTTTATCATTTGCTAACCAATTGTGTTAATGATCTGAAGGATTGCACGTGGGCGAATTTTTCAACCACAACTCTTTTTTAATGTCTGTTGTTATTCTCTGGCTGGCGGCGGCCTGGGTGCTACTGCGCAAGGAACGCGACTGGCGGCGCTGGCTGGCGTTCGGAGCGGTCTCTGTGGTGCTGCTGATGGGTTATTACGCGCTGCGACCGGCCCAGGCCACCAGCGGCGATGCCGACGCCCTGCACGCCCAGATCGGTGCGGGGCAGCCGGTGCTGCTGGAGTTCCAGTCTCAGAATTGAATGGGCTGCGTGGCAGCGGAACCCATCGTGCATGGGTTGGAAACAGAATTGGTCGGTCGGCTGGTGGTGCTGCGGGTGGATGTGAACAGCCCGGCAGGCCGTGAGCTGACCAAAGAATACGGCAGCCGGGTTACGCCGACCTTTATTTTCTTCACGCCGGACGGCGAGGAAGCCTGGCGTCAGTTTGGTTCGCTGGATGCAGACCGGGTGCGGGCTTCACTCCCTTAGAGGATGTCATTGCGGTGGTGCGATAGCCCCTGAAGTAATCCCGGAAACTGCTTCGCCGTACAAAAACACTCGTTTTTGTCCAAAAGCTTTTACTTTTGTCCGGCTCGCAGTGACATTAAATTGCAGTGGTTCCGGTATAAATTCTATAGTGCAGATGAGAGGAAGGATGGATGGCAAAACTGACCCCTCGACAGATCATTGACCAGCTGCAATTGGAGCCGCTGGCGCAGGAAGGCGGCTATTTCCGGCGCAGCTACTCGTCTGCGGATGTGCTGCCCGCGGCGGCGCTGCCGGAGCGTTATGGCGTGGACAAACTGGCCGGGACCGCCATCTATTACCTGCTGACCGACGAGCCTGATTCCTTTTCTGCCATTCACCGGCTGCCCACTGACGAGGTCTACCATTTTTATTTGGGCGACCCGGTGGAACTGCTGCTGCTAACCCCGGATGGCGGTTCGCAGACGGTCGTGCTGGGACAGGATATCCTAACCGGGCAGCAGGTTCAATTCACGGTGCCGCGCGGCGTCTGGCAGGGGTCCCGCTTACTGCCCGGCGGAGCGTTTGCCCTGATTGGGACCACCATGGCCCCCGGCTGGTCGGATGAGGACTACGAACCGGGCGAGCTGGCACCGCTGTTGGCAGGCTATCCGGCGCAGGATGCCCTGATCCGCCGGTTGATCCGGCCATAATGATCAGAAAATTAAGGACCAATCAGGTACTATGTTAGTTGTCAATCAGGTCAGTAAATCCTTCGGGAGTGAAACCATCCTGAGATCCGTCTCGTTTGCGGTCAATGCCGGGGAACGGTTGGCGCTGATCGGGCCGAACGGGTGCGGGAAATCGACCCTGCTCTCGATGATCGCCGGCCGCTTGAAGCCGGATTCAGGCCATATCGGCTTTTCTCCTGCCAACCTGCGCACCGCCTACCTGACCCAGGGGGCAGACTTCCTCGAAGGCGAAACCATCGGCCGCTATCTCGACCGCTGCGAAGGCAACCCGGCAGAAGCGGGGAAGCGGCTCGAGACACTTTCCCGTCAACTGGCAAAGACTCCGCACCGCAAAGACTTGCAGGAAGAGTACGACCGGGTACTGTCGCAGATGGAAGCCGCCGCCGAGAGGAGCCACCAGGGTGTCGCCGTGGTGGCCAATATGGGGCTGGGACATTTCCCACTGGAGAATCCGGTGGCGCACCTCAGCGGGGGGCAGAAGACGCGCCTCTCACTGGCCGGCGTGCTGGTTGCCAGCCCTCATTTATTGCTGCTGGATGAGCCTACCAACCATCTCGACCTGGCGATGCTCAATTGGCTGGAAGAATGGCTGCTGAGCTTCCGCGGGGGCGTACTGTATGTTTCGCACGACCGCGCCTTTGTGGACCGGACTGCCACCGGGATCTTGGAGATCGACCTGCAGACCAAATCGAGCAGCCAGTATGCCGGAAATTACACGGACTACCTGGAAGAAAAGGTCGCCGCCAGGGAGAAGCAGTGGCAGGAATTTGCCGACCAGCAGGAAGAGATTTCCAGGCTGAAAAAGGCAATCAGCCGCAGACAGAAAGAGGCTACCTACAAACCGGGTGGTAAAGCCGACAGCGATAAGTTCGCCAAGGGCTTTTACTCTGCCCGCAGCATCGGCACGATCAAACGCGCCAAAGCGCTGGAAAAGCGCATCGATTTCTTATCCAATGAAGGGAAAGTGGACAGACCCCAGCAGTCCTGGCAGATGAAGATCGACTTTCAGGAGATACCGGTCAGCGGGTCGGATGTGGTAATGCTGGAGGATCTGGCGGTGGGGTATGGGGAACAAGTGCTCCTCGACCACCTGGATGTGACCATCAGGCAGGGAGAGCGGATCGCCCTGGTCGGCGAAAACGGCATAGGGAAGACCTCGCTGCTGCGTACAATTGCCGGGGAAATTCCCCCGCTGGGCGGGAAGGTGCGGCTGGGGGCCAATGTCCATGTGGGGTATATGGCCCAGGAGCAGGAAGAGCTTGACCCCAGTTCGACGCCGCTGCGCACCCTGCGCGGCCACGCCCCCTTTTCCGAGACGGATGCCCGCACGTTCCTCTCGTATTTCCTGTTCACCGGAGACGAAGTGTTCATCCCGGTGGGAAAGCTGTCTTTTGGGGAGCGCGCCCGGCTTTCTTTGGCGTGCTGGGTGGCGCGTGGCGTCAATTTCCTGATGCTGGATGAGCCCATCAACCATCTGGATATCCCCTCCCGCACCCGCTTTGAGCAGGCCATGACCGCCTTTGAGGGTACGGTGCTGGCAGTGGTGCACGACCGCGATGTCATTGACGGCTTTGCTACCCAGATGTGGGAGATCAACGATCAAAGCTTGACCGTTGAAGATACAATTTCAAGGTTTTAATAAGAAGGAGTGCAGGAGCAATGCAGATTCCAGCCCCAAACGAGCTTCTTGATTTCAGCGGCAAGGTGGTGCTGGTCACCGGTGGGGGCAGCGGGATCGGCCGGGGGATCGCCCTGCGCTTTGCCCAGGCCGGTGCGGACGTAGCCCTCAATTATTTGCACAGCGAAGAAGGTGCCGCCCTTACTGCCGCCGAGATTGTTAAGCTGGGCAGGCAGGCGTATTCCTTCCAGGCGGATGTGACCGACTCGGAGGCAGTGGCAGCGCTTTTTACCTCGGTTGTGGATTATTTTGGGCGGTTGGATATGTTGATCAACAATGCCGGGATATTCCCGCTGCACAGCCTGGAGACGATGCCCGTTGAAGCCTGGGACCAGGTGCTGGATGCCAACCTGCGCAGCACGTTCCTATGCACCCAGGCGGCTGCCCGGCAGATGAAAGCCCAGGACGAAGGCGGGGCGGTGATCAATATTGCTTCCATCGAGGGGGAGCATCCGGCACCAGCCCACAGCCATTATGTTGCCGCCAAGAGCGGGGTGCTGGCCTTTACCAAAGCGGCGGCTTACGAGCTTGGCCCTTCGGGTATCCGGGTGAACGCAGTTTCGCCGGGGTTGATCTACCGGGAAGGCCTGGAAAACGACTGGCCGGACGGTGTATCCCGCTACCAGGCAGCCGCGCCGCTGGGGCGGTTGGGTCAGCCCGAAGATGTGGCCGATGCTTGCCTGTTCCTGGCCTCGCCAGCAGCGCGCTGGATCACCGGGGCAAACCTGGTGGTGGACGGCGGCGTGACCACCCATAATGTGTATTAGGAGATAACCATGAGCTTTAACGCAACAAGCAGTCCGTATCTGGTGCCGTATGATGGCAGCTTTTCGCTGGGACAGGCATCTACCCGACCGCCGGAGAATATGGAGGGGAAATCCGCCCAAAAAGAGGCGCTTAAGGGTGCGGTGGAAGCCTTCCGCGAGCTGCAGGAAGTGCTGTATGCCTATGACCGCTACAGCGTACTGCTCATTTTCCAGGCGATGGACGCCGCCGGGAAGGACAGCACCATCCGCAATGTGATGACCGGGGTCAACCCGGCGGGGTTCCAGGTGTATTCCTTCAAAGCACCCAGCGCAGAAGAACTGGACCACGATTTCCTGTGGCGCACGACCAAACGGCTGCCGGAGCGCGGCCGCATTGGGGTGTTCAACCGCAGCTACTACGAGGAAGTGCTGGTGGTGCGGGTGCACCCGTCCATTTTGGATGGGCAGAAGCTGCCCACACCGCCAGCAAACATGGATGCCTTCTGGCAGGAACGCTATACCTCGATCGTCGAGCATGAAGCCCACCTGGCGCGCAGCGGGACGGTGATCCTCAAGTTCTGGCTGAATGTGTCCAAAGAGGAGCAGAAGGAGCGCTTCCTCTCCCGCCTGGAAGAGCCGGAGAAGAACTGGAAGTTCTCGGTGGGTGATGTGAAAGAGCGTGGATATTGGAATGAATACATGCACGCATACGAAGAAATGCTCAAAGCGACCTCGCGCCCGTGGGCACCGTGGTATGCTATCCCGGCGGACAGCAAGCCTTTCATGCGGCGTACGGTGGCCGAGTTGATCGTGCAGAACCTGCAGTCGCTGAATATGCACTACCCGCAGGTAGACCCTAAGGAAAAAGCACGCTTCGACGAGATGCGCGAACTTCTTGAGGGTGAATAGAATCCCGAAGTTATAATTAGGCCAAGAAACCTGAAAAAGAGAGGTGATCTCATGAAAAAAATTATTGTTCATGAATTCATGACTTTGGATGGCGTGATCCAGGCGCCGGGAAGTCCCACTGAGGACACTGATGGTGGTTTTCCTTATGGTGGCTGGACCCATCCATACTGGCACGACGACATCGGTGCGCATTTTGGCCCGATAATGTCCGGGGCGGATACGGTGCTGTTGGGAAGAAAAACCTGGCAGATTCATGGTGAAGCTTTTAACCCCAACCCCGCCGAAGACCCGTTCGGTGGTATGAAAAAGTATGTTGTTTCTACCACGTTGGAATCTGCGGAGGGTTGGCGAGACTCAAGTATCATCAGAGAAAATGTGATAGAGGAAATCCGCAAGATCAAGGATCAACCTGGCAAAAACATTCTCATAGATGGCAGCAGTGTTCTTCTTCATGCTTTGATTGAAAATGATCTTGTGGATGAATATAGTCTTCATGTATATCCGATTGTCCTCGGTATGGGAAAGCGTTTATTTCCTGAGGGAAAACATCTGGCTTTGAAGTTAATAGAAGCGATATCAATGCCCACAGGTATTGTTTATCAGCGTTACCAGCGCGCCTGAATAAGGTTGGATACTGACGCAGTCCTGATGAACAAGTTGACGATTGGGTTCCCGGTCGTCAACTTTATTTTTCCCAATAAACGACCGGGAAGGCAGAGAGAACTGTAACAAAAAAACGTAAATCGAGCAGGCAATCTTGTTGTAAGAATTGGATTTCTCCTCGAAAATAGTAGTATCAAAATTTCGGCATTTGGGATGGAAGGAGAAATTGTCTATGCCCAAAATGGTTCCTAAGATCATCCTGGAAGGGACGCGGCTGACCCACAAGACCGACCTGGCCTTCCTGCTGAACGAGCATCCCCGGATTGTAGGGCCGCGCAAGTATAAATACCATTCCCCCCTGATCTCGGCGGAATGGTGTGCGTTCACCAACTGGCCGTGGGGCGAAGGGCCGATCAACTTCCGGCCGGAGCAGGAAGCCCTGGCGATGGAAACCTACATGACCTGGGCGCGCATGTTCGAGCTGCAGCGCTACTATTCGTGGATTGTCGACCGCTTCCATATCTCCACCCGGCTGTACCAGCGGATGAACTATGGCAAGGATTACGATTTTCGCTGGCTGGAGCAGCGGTTGAACCCGCTGGGGTTTGTGGTGGTGCTGTGCATCCGCCGGGAGGAGACCTTTGAAGCAGCCAAAACCGAACGGCTGAAGGTGTCTGGCAAGCCATCCCAGTATGACGACCTTGGCGTGTTCATCCGCGAGCAGGAAATGATCCGAGAGCTGGCAAAAGAGTCGATCCTGCCGGTGCTGGAAGTGGACATCAGCGATAACGATGTCGATCGGGCTGCCAATGAGGTGGCAGACTGGTTGGAAAGTACCGGTAAGCTATATATGTCTGACTAATTTGTGTATAATCAGACAGACAATACAACTTAATCGATTATTTATCTCAAAAGGTATTTTCATGGATGGATGGTTAATCCTACTTATTTTTCTGGTAATCGCGTTGATCGCATGGTGGACATATTCCCGCTGGACTGTGTCCCGCGAGGCGTTTCGTGAAGCCCACCCCGAGGCTTTGGCAGTTGAAGAGGCTGTAGAATTTGACGACCTGACCAGGATCAAAGGTATCGGCGCGAAGGTGCAGGAAGTGCTGAACGATGCCGGGATCGAGACCTTTGCCCAGCTGGCGGCGAAAACCCCGGAGGATCTGGATGCGACGCTGGATCCGGCTGGCCAGATCTACGCAACGATGGACAAGACTTCCTGGCCCGAGCAAGCCGCCCTGGCCGCAGAAGGCAAATGGGAAGAACCCGAAGTCGAAGAGATTGTGGAACCTGTAGAATTTGACGACCTGACCAGGATCAAAGGTGTCGGTCCGAGGGTGCAGGAATTGCTGAACGATGCCGGGATCGAGACCTTTGCCCAGTTGGCGGCGAAAACCCCGGAGGATCTGGATGCGACGCTGGATCCAGCTGGCCAGATCTATGCAACGATGGACAAGACTTCCTGGCCCGAGCAAGCCGCCCTGGCCGCAGAGGGAAAGTTGGAAGAACCCGAAGTCGAAGAGGTCGCAGAATCTGTGAAATTTGACGACCTGACCAGGATCAAAGGTATCGGCCCGAAAGTGCAGGAAGTGCTGAACGATGCCGGGATTGAGACCTTCGCCCAACTGGCGGCGAAAACCCCGGAAGAACTGAAAGCCATTTTGAATGTGTTTGGCCGGATCTACGTGGCGATGGACAAGACTTCCTGGCCCAGGCAGGCTGCCCTGGCCGTAGAGGGAAAGTTGGAAGAACCCGAAGTCGAAGAGGTTGTGGAACCTGTGGAACCTGACGACCTGACCAGGATCAAAGGTATTGGCCCGAAAGTGCAGGAAGTGCTGAACGATGCCGGGATTGAGACCTTCGCCCAACTGGCGGCGAAAACCCCGGAAGAACTGAAAGCCATTTTGGATGTATTTGGCCGGATCTACGTGGCGATGGACAAGACTTCCTGGCCCGAGCAAGCCGCCCTGGCCGCAGAAGGTAAATGGGAAGAATTCGCCACGCTGCAGGACGAACTGGTCAGCGGACGGTAGCCCAAAAGATAGTAATCTGGATCGAATGGAGAGACGAGAGCCTCTCCATTTTTGTTGGAGGAAGTTGCCTGAGATGAATTGGACCGGGTTGCCAATGAGGTAGCAGACTGGTTGGAAAGTACCGTGAATCTGTATCTATCGGACTAAGTCAGGTATAATCAGGCAGACAACTGACCGAAACGTAATCATTTTTCTTAGGAGGTATTTACATGTTGGACTGGTGGTTGGTTTTATTACTTTTTTTGGTGATCGTATTCGTCGTCTGGTGGGCGCTTACCCGTCAGACAGATGGCGGCGAGGCTGCCCATGAGGGACATTTCGAAGCTCCGGCAGCCGAAGCGGCTATGGAAGCAGATGACCTGACCAAGATCGAGGGCATCGGCCCGAAGGTGCAGGGCTTATTGAATGAGGCCGGAATCAAGACCTTTGCCCAGCTGGCGGCAAAATCTGCAGAGGAACTGGACGCCATATTGGATGCGGCTGGCTCGATCTACAAGGCGATGGATGAAACATCCTGGCCCAAGCAGGCCGCCCTGGCCGCAGCAGGTAAATGGGAAGAACTCGCTGCGCTGCAGGACGAACTGGTCGGCGGGCGATAATTTTCAAAGTAGTAAGTTGGAAGCAAAGGAGAGGCGAGAGCCTCTCTTTTTTGTTATCCACAGAAGAGATGAAGAACCCTGAGGCTGCATTGTGGTTCTTACCCTCGCAGCGGCAAAATTGGCGTAATTTACCCTGAAATGAACGAAATTCACCAGATCGTAGGGTAATCGTAGGTTAAGTGTGGATGAGGTGGGGGAGAAGCGTCAAGCACGTTTGGGGAAGTGCGCGTATACTATAGTCACTTAGGGTAAAACTCTTCTTCTCCTCCTCCTATGGCACTGGCCGGGTCATCAAAACCCCGGCCAGTGCCTGTTTAACGGGACTTTGTCTTAAGACGAAAAATAATTATTTCTGAATAAATTATGTGTATAAAACAAAAAGCTCACCTATGTCAAATAGGTGAGCTTTTTGTTTCTTGGATTATTCGTTTATCCGATCTCTTCCAGCACCAGTTCGGTCTCTTGCGGGGTGTTAGTTTCAAAGGTGAGACCGTCCTCCCCAGCATCCACCAGGATATGGTCGCCGGGTTTGAAACTGCCGGAGAGCACTTCCATTGCCAGCGGGTCCTGCAGCTCGCGCTGGATGGTTCGCTTGAGCGGACGGGCGCCGAAGTCCGGGTCGTAGCCGGTATCGGCCAGGAAGTGCCGGGCTTCCGGGGTGACCTCAAGGATGTAGCCCCGGTCGGCGAGGTGTTGTTCTACCCGGTGGAGCTGGATATCGACGATCTCGGCGAGGTCCTCGCGGGAGAGCGGATGGAAGACGACGATCTCATCGATCCGGTTGAGGAATTCCGGGCGGAAGTGGGCCTGCAGGATGGTGTTGATCATCGCGCGGTCCACTTCGGTATCGCTGTCCCGCCCCATCCACAGCTCGTTGCCCAGGTTGCTGGTCATGATGACGACTGTGTTGCGGAAGTCCACTGTGCGGCCTTGACCATCGGTCAGACGGCCATCGTCCAGCAGTTGGAGGAGGGTGTTAAAGACCTCGGGGTGGGCTTTTTCGATCTCGTCGAAGAGCACCACGCTGTACGGGCGGCGGCGCACGGCTTCGGTGAGCTGGCCGCCTTCATCGTAGCCAATGTATCCAGGAGGCGCGCCGACCAGGCGGGAAACGGTGTGCTTCTCCTGGTATTCGCTCATGTCGATGCGGACCATGGCGCGCGGGTCGTCGAAGAGAAACTCCGCCAGGGCACGTGCCAGCTCGGTCTTGCCGACGCCGGTCGGCCCCAGGAAGATGAACGAGCCAATCGGCCGGTCGGGGTCCTGCATCCCGGCACGCGCGCGCCGCACGGCGTTGGAAACCGCTTTCAGGGCGGCGTCCTGGCCGACGACCCGGTCGTGCAGGCGGTCTTCCATGTTGACCAATTTCTCCATTTCGCCTTCCATCAGGCGGGAGACGGGGATGCCCGTCCAGCGGGAGACGATAGAAGCGATCTCTTCGGCGTCGACTTCCTCTTTCAGCAGGGCATCTTCCCCCTGGATGTCCTTGATGCGCTGCTCCAGGGTGGTGAGCTGGTCTTCCAGCTCGCGCAGGGTGCCGTAACGCAGCCGGGCGGCTTTTTCCAGGTCGGAGTGGCGTTCAGCGCGCTCGATCTCCAGGCGGGTCTGCTCGATCTGCTCTTTGACGTTCTGCAGGTTGGAGATGGCTTCCTTTTCGGTCGTCCAGCGGGCGCGCAGCTCGGTGGAGCGTTCGTTCAGGTCGGCCAGTTCTTTTTCCAGCTTGCGCAGGCGTTCTTTGGAGGCTTTGTCTTTTTCCTTTTTGAGAGCCTCGCGCTCGATCTCCAGCTGCATGATCTGGCGGTCTACTTCGTCCAGCGCCAGCGGCTTGGAGTCGATCTCGGTGCGCAGGCGGGCGGCGGCTTCGTCGATCAGGTCGATGGCCTTGTCCGGCAGCTGCCGGTCAGCGATGTAGCGCGCTGAAAGGGTGGCGGCGGCAATTGTGGCCGCGTCGGTGATGCGCACCCCGTGGTGTATCTCGTAGCGTTCCTTCAGGCCACGCAGGATCGAGATGGTATCTTCGACCGAGGGTTCAGTGACCAGCACCGGCTGGAAACGGCGTTCCAGGGCGGGGTCTTTTTCCACGTGCTTGCGGTATTCGTCCAGGGTGGTGGCGCCGATCATGTGCAGTTCGCCGCGGGCCAGCATCGGTTTGAGCATGTTGCCGGCATCCATGGCGCCTTCGGCGGCGCCTGCCCCGATAACGGTGTGCATTTCATCCACGAACAGCAGGATCTCGCCTTCCGATTCGGTGATTTCCTTTAAGACGGCTTTGAGACGTTCTTCAAATTCGCCGCGGTACTTGGCCCCGGCGACCAGCGCACCCATGTCGAGCTGCACCAGCCGTTTATTCTTCAACCCTTCAGGCACGTCCCCATTGACGATCCGCTGGGCGAGACCTTCCACGATGGCGGTCTTGCCTACACCTGGATCACCGATCAACGCCGGGTTGTTCTTCGTGCGGCGGGAGAGGATCTGGATGACACGGCGGATCTCTTCATCTCGCCCGATGACCGGGTCGAGTTTGCCGCGGCGCGCCATGTCGGTGAGCTCGCGGCCGTATTTACCGAGTGCATCGTAGGTGCTTTCCGGGTCAGCTGTAGTGACCCGCTGAGAACCGCGCACTTCGGTCAGCGCTTTGAGGATTGCGTCACGGGTCAGCCCGTAGGTGTTCAGCCGCTTGGCTTCGTAGGAATCGGTCAGCCCGAGCAGGATATGCTCGGTGGAGACGTAATCGTCTTTCATTCCTTTGGCGAAGCGTTCGGCAGCTTCGAGCACCTCGCCCGACTGGCGGGAGAGGCCGGTCTGGGTGGCGGCGCCAGTGACCCTGGGCCGGTTGTTCAGATCCTGGGTGAGTTCATCCTTAAGCGCGGCGGTACTGCCGGCCACTTTGGTGATGATCGCCGGTACAACGCCTTCCTGCTGCTGGATGAGTGCGAGCAGCAAGTGGGCAGGTTCGATGGTCTGGTGGTTGAGGTTTTCAGCCAGCCGCTGTGCGCTGAGCAGCGCCTCCTGGGATTTTTGGGTATATTTTTCTAGGTTCATGGGTACCATCCTCGTTTATTCAAAATTCATTCCACATTTAATTTGTGGAACGGAGATAATTCAACGTAAATAACAGCGGCAGGTCTTGCCGCTCTTCTATTATCGGGTGGGAGTATATGAATCGGGTAGGAGGATTGTTAGAGGAAGGTATAAATGACAACCAAAAGAATGTTTCATTCTTTATGACGAGGTAATCAGTTGATCGAAGGCTGGGGGAATGTAGTGGAGTTAAAAATCCGGCTCGGATTCGTCGACATCCCCAAAGAGTTCGAGCCATTCGTCCACTTCAGTGCTGCTGATCTTGGGGGTTTCGTCCGAACCGGGAGAGGCGTTTTCAGCCAGCAGTTCCCGTGTGAAATCCTCGGAGGAGACCAGACGGGCGCGGGCACTTTTAGCGGCGTTCTGCACTTCCCGGTCGGAGGTGATCACCGTAACGATTGTGCAATCTCAAATCTTATTTTTCTATAAACCAAGTGACTTTGAGAAAATTACCCCTAAACGGTTGGGCAGGATCGCCTCTCAGGGCTCTGCATTAAATGTAAGGCGGCCGGGGTAGGATCGGCCGCCTTACATTAACTCGCTGGCTTGAAGCGCTGTTCACTTCGATGATTATCCACCCGTGCAGATTGAGAAGCCCATGTGAGTTCCGGGCTTATGTCCCTGGCCGATGATCCCAAGCTTCGCCAATTCTGAGATGTGGTACTGGGCATATTCATAGCCGCTGGGGCTGCCATCGCCGTTAAAATCATTGCAGGGGGGTTCTGCAGCAAAGGCGGTGGATACCGCCAGCAGCGCGATCACGACTACCAATAAAGCAAGTAAAAGTTTTTTCATTTTTTCCTCCAATGCATATGGCTAATTTTTTAACTGGTCAGCCTACCCGTTAAAACTTACGCAGCCGGGGCTCTTTTGGATCTATTTTGCCGGCAGCCCCGGTGTGCAACTCTCTCCTGCAAATAAAAAACTCACCCGGCAAGTTGTGGTGAGTTCATTGTTGATCTGATCAGGAATCGGTGCAAAGAAGGTTATATGATCCCTTTCATGACCGGTCCGGCGTTCTGGGATAATTAGAAATCCGGCTCGGATTCGTCGACATCCCCAAAGAGTTCGAGCCATTCATCCACTTCTGTGCTGCTGATCTTGGGGGTTTCGTCCGAACCGGGGGAGGCGTTTTCAGCCAGCAGTTCCCGTGTGAAATCCTCGGAGGAGACCAGACGGGCGCGGGCACTTTTAGCGGCGTTCTGCACTTCCCGGTCGGAGGTGATCACTGTCCAGTTGCCGGCGCTGCTGCCGAGGCGTTTGAGATGGCGGGCAATGGCCTGGTCGGCGGTCTCGCCAGAGCGCACAAAGCGGGCGGTGACGCGTCCATGCACGCTTGCACGGGCGTGCCCGCTGGCAGAGTGGTCGAAATAGACCTCTACATTCTTACCGGTGCGCTGGCAGAAGTTTTGCAGCAGCTCGATGAGGGCCTGCTCGTCGTCCAGTTCGTCCAGCCGCAGGTTGGGGATCTTGCCGATCAGGTTGTGTCCGTCTATCATGTATGGCATACCCCCGATTGTAGCCAAGAATTGGCGGGTGTCAAGGCGAGGCGAAAGCCTCGCTTTAGTTAGCTGGTTGGCTGGTTATCAAGTTAGTTGTTTTTGGGAAGGATAAGAAGCGATCCAGGATGTACCAAAGGGTGAGAAGGGAATAGCGGACGGAATCGGGTAAATTATGCTATCATTTGGTTGAACACTGAAAGCCTCAACTTATGGAATGGTGGACGCAAAATGCAAAGCTGGCGACGATTGGTGTACTTCCTGTTATTGAATGTTCTGGTCTCTGCCCTGACGGTGTGGGTGGTGGTGTCAATGATGCTGCGCAACAACATGATCTCTGCCGCCACGCCGGAGGAACCAACCCTGGTGCGTTCTGTCGCCACACAGGCTGGCGAGGTGGTGGTGACGCAAACTTCGGCGGTGAACCTTGAACAAAACGATGCTACCGAGGTGGTCTCGGAGATCCTGGAGATCAAAAGTGTGATCGGGATGGGGGAACTGGAGACCGAGCGGGTGCTGATCGAGCATGTGGGGGAAAAGGAAGTCTCGCTGAATGGCTGGCAGTTGCAAGATCAGGACGGGCACGTGTATACCTTCCCGGCGTTGACGATGTTCAGCGGCGGAGCGGTGACCGTATATACCCGTGAAGGCACCAGCTCGGTGGTGGAACTGTATTGGGGGCTGGACGCGCCAGTCTGGTCGGCGGGGGAGAAGGCTTATCTGCTTGACCCGGAAGGGACAGTGCAGGCGGTATTCGTGGTGCCCTGATAAGGCAGTTATAAATGGCAAAATTCGACCGGGCAATTGAAACCATTATCCAAAACGCGATCAATGATGGCGTATTTGACAACCTGAGCGGGAAGGGCAAGCCGCTGGATTTGCGCGAGAACCCGCTGGCGGCAAAAGAGTGGCGGATGGCTTTTTCAATGCTGGAAAATGAAGGTTTTGCCCTGCCGTGGATGGAAGAGCGTAAAGAGATCGAGAAAGACCTCAAGGAAGCCCGGTTGTTTCTTCAACGCACCTGGAACTGGCGGATTACCCATTTGGAGAGTGGGGATAATACCCCGATGGTGGAACATGAATGGCGCAAGGCACAGGCCAAATTCAGCGAGGTAGTGACGGCATTGAACAAGCGCATCGATGCCTATAATGCCCAGATCCCGGCGGATGTGTTCTACCGCCCGCGCATCGTTTTGGGGCGCGAGATCGAGGAAGTGAAGCAAGGCTGACCATACCGGGGGAAAATAGGTGGCAGCTAATAAACAGCCTGCACTACCTGCCGTGCATGCCAGCTTTTTCTGTTGAAGATGAGGTCTGAAAATGCAAATCGCACATCTGACGATTCCAAAATGGGTGTATATCTCTATTGCCCTGCTGGCTTTTGGGATGCTGTATGCCATAGCGGAGTGGGAATGGATGTTCCTGGTCAGCCCGTTCCTGTTCCTGGTCGGTTTGATCTTGATCGTCTTTGGGATACAGGCAGTCGTCACCCGGCGGGCGGAATTTACCGACCCCGAAGGCGCTGACTACCAGCAGCAGCGCACCCAGATCGGCTTGTCAGCTTTGGCGCATGGGCTGATGTTTATTCTTTTGGGGCTGCTGGCGTTGGCCGGAGCATTCATTCGCCTGTTGGGGGTGTGGGAGCCGGTATGGGGGTATTTCACTGCCCATCCGGGCTGGCTGTGGGGTCTGGGCGGAGTGGGGGTGCTGTTGGTCAGCCTCCAGGGGCTGCTGGGCTACCAGGAGGAAAACAAACCCGGCTGGCTGATGCTCTCCTCGCTGCCTAAACGGCTGTTATCGCTGGTGGGAATCGTGCTGGGGATCGGAATGATCGGGATCGGGCTGGCAGGCGTGTTCTTGCCGGCGTGGTTTGATGGTTTTATGGCACAGCTTAGGTCCTGGCTGCCATCCGGTCCGGAAATCTATGATCAGGTGGTTGAGTAGGTTTAAAAAATCCTTCTAAAGGATCACGATGGCCGATTGTTAGAGGGGGTAAGGGGTCTATTTTTCAGCCAGCAGGTTGTTCAGTACGTAGGTAAAGATGTCGAGCAATTCGGTATTGGACATCTCATTCAGCGAAAAAGGCGTTACTTCTGATTGGCCGGATGGGTCTTCGAACAAAGTGTCAGCATTCAAATATTTCCTGGCGACTTTTCGGTTGCTTTTCTCGAAATGATCCATCAGCTCTTGCGTGATGCTTTCATCCACGTTGTTGTATTTCTGCGCTTCTTCCGGCCACCCCAATTTTCTGCAATAGAACTCGACCAGCCTGCCAATTTCAAAGCGGTCGTCCTGGCTCACACGGTCGAAATCCAGCTGGTTCATGATCTCTAGAATAATGCCCATGGTTTTATAGTCTGGGGAAATATTGGCCGACTTTGGCGCTGGGTATTTTTCGAGCGAATCGATCCCGCAGGCTTGCAGCAGATCATGGAAGATATGCCCGGAGAGCTTATCCCGCTCAAAGATACGGATGATCAAATTCTCTTTCCCGAAGGCGTCTTCCCATTTTTTCAATAGATGCGGATAGTGATAGACGGACCGGGAGAGCATGGACTGCTCTTCTTTTACCACTTCTTCAAATGATTTGTCTGTGACCAACCTTTTGGCGTTTTGAACCCAGCCTGATTTTATCGCCTGGTCTTGCCTTCTGAGATAAACGACGACTTTTACCTGGCCGGGGAGGAACTTTTTGAGGTATGAAATCTCTTTTTTCCGGAAGAGGGCGAAATGTTCCGCACTGATGATCACTTTATCCAATGGGGATGCCAGGATCTCGTCGTGGACGGCCTGCCAGCCGCCCAGCTCTGGTTTGAATTTCCGGTGATGGTCAGGGATCGAGGTGATTTCGAAAAACAGGTTCTTGTGGTTGGTGCCCATTAGCCCGGCGGTGGGATATAAATAGCCATCCTGTGCCAGCAGTTCCCGTTTTTTAAACAGCCCTGACTGGATGGTTGAGGAGGCTGTTTTGGGTACGCCGATATGCAGGTAAATGGTTTTGCCGGTTTTAGGGTTTTTTCTGAACAATGACATTGAACCTGTCCTTGAGCCTGTTGCAGGAAATTGGTTGAGGTTGGGGTATCTGAAGGAGCATTATAACGTATTCCGGCGGCTTTGTTTAACCCGCTTGGCTGCTAAATAATTTCCTTTATCCCCCCAAGTCTTTCATAAGATGGTAGACTTGGGAAGCTGCCCGAAATGGACAGCAACCTGCGTAAAAACTACAAAAACCTCAAATTCATTTATAATAAACATACTTATGTCTCAAGCATTTTACAGAAAATGGCGTCCAGCCAAATGGGATCAGGTGGTCGGCCAGCAGCATGTTGTCCAGACGCTGCGCAACGCCGTAGCTGCCGGGAAGCAGGGGCACGCGTACCTGTTTGCCGGGCCGCGCGGCACCGGTAAGACCACCGTGGCGCGCATCCTGGCCAAAGCGGTCAACTGCCTGGATGAAGACCTGGCGGCCCGTCCGTGCGGCGAGTGCGCCCACTGCAAGGCCGTGCAGGCGGGTAATTTCCTTGATTTGATCGAGATTGATGCCGCCTCCAACACCAGCGTGGAAGATGTGCGCGACCTGCGCGATAAGATCAACTTCTCGCCCAACCAGGGGCGCTACAAAGTCTACCTGATCGACGAAGTGCATATGCTTTCTACTGCAGCGTTCAATGCGCTGCTGAAAACCTTGGAAGAGCCGCCTTCACATGCTATTTTTGTGCTGGCGACCACCGAGGTGCATAAAATCCCGGCCACCGTACTCTCCCGCTGCCAGCGGCACGAGTTCCGCCGCATCCCCGTGGTGGAGATCGTCTCTCATTTAAAGGAGATGTCTGAAAAGGAAGGGATCACCGTGGGGACCGAGGTGCTGCAGCTGGTGGCCCGGCAGGCGACTGGCAGCATGCGCGACGCGATTTCCCTGCTCGACCAGCTTTCAGCAATCGGGCAGGAAATTTCATTAGATGCAGCCCAGGCGGTATTGGGCACCGCTACCAGCCAGGCGGTCATCGACCTGGTGGAGGCGATCCTGAATGGCGATTC
>QKGK01000533.1 GCA_003250455.1 Chloroflexota bacterium
GAACGAGTGGAGAAACTCGGCTGCCTGGAAGAGACCGAACTTCATGCCGGAGTATTCGATATGATACCCGGCTACGATCTCGGATTCCGCTTCGAGCAGGTCGAAAGGCGCACGTCCCACCTCGGCCAGCGCACTGACGAAGTAGATCAGCGCTGCCAGCGGCGCCATCAGGATGAACCACACCCCGCCATCGCCCTGGGCTTCCACAATGCTGTTCACGCCCATGCTGCGGGCCAGGAACACCGGCACCAGTAATGAAAGCAGCAGCGGCACCTCATATGAGATCAGCTGCGCAACGCCGCGGAATGCGCCGATCAATGAGTACTTGTTGTTGGAGGACCATCCGGCCAACATCACCGAAATGATGCTGAATGACCCAACAGCAGCAATATATAACACACCCACATTTAAATCTGCGCCAATCCAGGTCTGGGCGAAAGGAATCACCGCCCAGGACATCAGCACCGCAAACACGGCCACGATCGGGGCCAATACATAACCTACTGCATCAGCGCCTGTCGGACGGGTATCCTCCTTTGTGATCATTTTGAGCGCATCGGCAATCGGCTGGATCAGCCCGTAAGGGCCAACCCGGTTCGGGCCAATCCGGTCCTGGAAGCGAGCCGCCCCCTTACGCTCCACCCAGGTCAGGAGGACAAACACCAGCATGATGACCAAGGCGACCACAAATGCTCCGATAAACTTGAGGACAACTTCCGTAAGCAGATCGGAAGCCCCCCAACCGAGCAGCAGACCGCGCAACCACTCCGCAATCCACAAAACAGGGTCTTCTAAAAACGTCATGTCTTACTCCTCATTTCGTCACAGTGCCTGAAATGGTTGCACTGCGTGTTTCAGGGAAACAAATAAAAAGCTGATGAGATTTCTCGCCAGCTTTTGGTTCTTTACGATTCCACTACTACGCCCATTTGAGCGCGCCTTTTCTCCAGGCATAGATAAGCCCATCTCCCAGCAGAAAGATGAACAGCACACCTGCGATCACACCCAGCAGGTCCAGGCGATCAAAGGCTACGGCCCAGGGATACAGGAAAATGATCTCCACATCGAAGACCAGGAAGACCAGGGCATACACATAGTACTGCACCTTGAACTGCACCCAGGTGTCTCCCACAGTTTCCATCCCACATTCGTAGGTTTCTAATTTTTCGGGGTTTTGTTTATGGGGGGCAAGATATCGGGCAAGCACCAGCACAAGTGCTGGAATTCCTGCTGCCACGATGACCAGCATACCAACAAATAACCAGTTATCCAGTAGCATCGATGCTCCTCTTTTCCTCTACATAGATTTCCGCTTCATAAGAGGTGCACGATAAAGAGTCTGGCTTCTATGCACCTGTGTTCTCCAAGCGGGCACTATTATACCAAAAACAGCGTTTTTTGGCTTCATTTGTGCCGCAAATAACAAAGCACATTATACTCCATTAAAATTTACCATCTGCAAATTAATAATACAATAGTTAAAATTGATTTTTTGATAAGTTTTTTATATCATTCATCCCCGGTAAAACAATTGAAAACAAGGCTTTTCTCCGGCAAAGAATTTGTTTCGGGGTACAATGGAAACACCTCACCTTCATTAAGGTTCTTATTTATTGAAAGATAAATCACCAGAGAGGGCTTCCACCCACTTACCATTAGAGGAAATCAACATCTATGGAAAATGAGCTATCCCCTGGCGCTGCCGCTTCCCTTGAAAAACAGATGGACCGCCTGAGCAACCTGGCCGATGAGCTTCACAAGCTGGTCAACGAATCCAGCGGAGCCATCTCCCCCGAGGTTACCTATACCCTCACGCAAATATCCAGCGGGCTGGTACGCACCAACCAGCAGATCAAACAAGCCCTGGAAGAGAAAGCCAACCTGACTGCCCTGGCAAATATGGGGGCGGTGATCAATTCCTCTTTGGACCTCAACGAAGTGCTGCGGATTGTGATGGACACCATCATCCGGCTGATCGGGGCGGAACGCGGCTTCCTGATGCTGCGCGACGAGAACAGCGAGCTTTCCACCAAGATAGCCCGCAACTGGGAGCAGGAAAGTCTCGACCCCTCCGAGTTCGAGGTCAGCCGCACGGTCATCAACCGGGTGGCAAGCGAAGGCACCCCTGTGCTGACCACCAACGCCCAGGAAGACCCCCGCTTCGGACAGCAGGAAAGCATCATCGCCTTCAACCTGCGCTCCATCCTGTGTGTGCCGCTGAAAGTAAAAGAGGAAGTCACCGGCGTGATCTACGCCGACAACCGGGTGCGCGCCGGGCTGTTTACCGAAACGGAGCGCGACCTGCTCTCCGCCTTTTCCAACCAGGCGGCAGTCGCGATTGAAAACGCCCGCCTGTTCGAATCGGTGCAGCGCACCCTGGCCGAAGTGACCGAACTGAAGAACCTGATGGATAACGTGTTCTCTTCGATTGCCAGCGGCGTGATCACCGCCAACATAGAGGACGAGATCACCCTGATCAACCGCTCTGCGGAAGCCATTTTGGGGAAAGCCCAGCAAGACCTGATCGGCCGGCAGATCGACGAGATGCTGGCTCCCTTTTCGGACAGCCTGGCTCCCCGCATCGAGCTGGTGCGCCTGACAGATGAAGTGGTGGTCGGCCTGGAAGCAGCCGCCGAACTGCCCGAGCGCGGCCAGGTGAGCCTGCGGTTCAACCTCTCTCCATTAAAAGACGCGGAAGAGAATTCACAGGGGGTGGCGATTGTGCTCGACGATCTTACCGAGCAGAAACGCCTCGAGGCGCAGCGCCGCCTGTTTGAAAAAATGGTTTCCCCCAAAGTGATCGAGCAGCTCGACCCGGATCAGCTATCTCTGGGCGGCAAGCGTACCGAGATCACCACCCTGTTCGCCGATATCCGCGGCTTCACCACCTACAGCGAAGACCTCTCCCCGGAGGAGCTGATGGCGGTGCTGAACAAATACATCAAAATGTCTGCCGATGCCGTGTTGGATCAGGAAGGCACGATTGACAAGTTCATGGGCGATGCCATCATGGCCTGGTTCAACGCCCCCATCCCCCAACCAGACCATACCCTGCGGGCAGTCAAAGCCGCCATCGGAATCCGCGAGGGGCTGGAAACCCTGCATCACCAGCTCCCCCAGGAAGCGCACCTCTCTTTTGGCGCGGGCATCCACTTTGGCGAGGCCGTGTTGGGGCTGGTGGGGACAGAAAAGCGGGTGGACTACTCGGCGATTGGCGACAGCGTGAACACCGCCAAACGCATCCAGGAGAACGCCTCCCCCGGGCAGATCCTGATCAGCGAGGCGGCCTATTCGCTGGTGAATGGCAAGGTGGACGTGAAAGAAGTGGAACCAATCCACGCCAAAGGCAAACGCGAGCCGCTCAAGGTGTTTGAGGTCCTGAATATTCGATAACCCATCTGTCAGATGGCGAAAGCGGGCCGGACGGTGAGCAACCGCCAGCCCGCTTTCGCGTTAAAGATGATCTGATCTGACCAGGTAACACGCACAGGGAGGTATCGGGATAGACCGCAGCCCGTTCGCCGACACTTAAAAGAAGCGAGCTTCCTTATAGAAGGAACTCGCCACTCATTTCAGGTTGAATGCAGGGGGGATTGGGGGTTTATTGTTCCAGCCATTTTCAGTCTCCTTCAGTTCCGGCAATTTACAGTTCCATGGCTAAGCAAGTTATCGTATTTGAATTATAGAATATATATTCTATTCTGTCAAGCGATTTCCTAAAGAACAGTACGGTTTTCCCAATGTCATAGATTGCCACGGTCGCTGTGCTCCCTCGCAATGACGAAAAGTGATTGGTTTTGTCATTGCGAGCCGGATAAAAGTTTTACTTTTATATGGCGAAGCAATCTCTTTACCAGTTTTCATAAATTCAAGCGACCCTGAAAATGCTATATCTCACCATTGTTTCCTGCTTGATCTTTTACTCACCCGGCCTGATCATATGCCTTATGCAACCACCCGATCACCTCGGCATTGATCTCCTCCTGGCTGAAGATCTCAATCCGATGGGAACACATCCCGCCCCACTTATCCCCGTCGATCAGCACCCCTCCTGCTTCAGCCTCCTTCAGGTTTAGACCCAAATCCATTCGGGTCCTGGTGCTGGGCTGAATGATTGCAAATTGTTTCATGCGCCGCAGGCTTACATAGGCTTTCTTAGGAGCTATCTCCACATCACCGCCAAATTTTTTCACCTCGGCCAATAAGTGCTCATACCATGAGATCATCTGCGGTTTGTTACTGTACTGTGCCGCAACCAGCTCGTCCTCGCTGGCAGCGCCGCCTTCGGCCTGCTGACGGAACAATGCAGCGATCAAATTGGCAAATCCATGCGTTACGTCGTGGTCGGTTTTGAGCATTTTTAAAATCTCGCCATGTTTTTCCAGTTTGCTGGCTGCTATGATCTGAAACCATTCTTCCAACGATTTCCCGGTCTTCTCCGGTATATTGTTGATCATCGTTTGGGTCATTTCTTCAACAGTTGGTGACATAGCATTTTGTCCTTTTTAGATAAATTTTATCATGATACAACAATGAACTTTCTCTTACCAAAATTTTATTACCCATACCTAAATAGTTGTTACACTACTGGAACAGTAAAGTGAAAGGTGCTGCCCTGGCCCTCGCCGGCGCTCTCGGCCCAGATTTTCCCGCCCTGTGCTTCCACCAACTGTTTGGCAATCGTCAGCCCGATGCC
>QKGK01000026.1 GCA_003250455.1 Chloroflexota bacterium
GGGATCGACCCGGAGATGATCGCCGCCTCGATGAACACCGTGGAGTTCCGCTTGCGTGAGAACAACACGGGAGCATTCCCGCGGGGGATCTTGCTGATGCTGAGCGCCCTGACCACCTGGCTGTATGACGGCGATCCTTTTGCGCCGCTGGCGTATGAAGAACCGCTGGGTGCGGTCAAGCAGGCAGTGGCGGAAGGGGCTTATTTTGAAGGTTTGCTGAAAAAATATTTCCTGGAGAACACGCACCGCAGCACGGTGATACTGGAACCGGACCCTGACCTCAACCGCCGACAGAACGAAGAGGAATCCGGGCGGCTCAAGGCAGCTCAGGATGGTCTGGGTGAAGAAGATTTCGCTGCAGTGACGGCGCATGCCAGGGAGCTAAAAGTCATCCAGGAGACGCCGGATTCCCCTGAAGCTTTGGCAACCCTGCCGTTCCTGAAACTGGAAGACCTGGACAGAGAGAACAAGGTCATTCCCCTGGAAGTGCTGGAAGAAAATGGGGTGGAGGTGCTGTACCACGATCTGTTCACCAACGGGATCGTCTATTTTGACCTCAGCTTTGATCTGGCAGGTCTCCCGCAGGAGCTGCTGCCTTACCTGAGCCTGTTTGCCAGCGGCATGGTCAGAATGGGGACGGAGACGGAGGATTATGTGCAGTTATCCCAGCGGATCGGGAAAGAGACCGGAGGCGTATCCCCCTCGCTGATGCTGGCAAATAAGTTCCATGCAGGCGGTACAGTGGCCCGGCTTGTGGTGCGCGCAAAAAGCACCGTGGATAAATTTGGCAGCACGCTTGATATCCTCAAAGATATTCTCCTGACGACCAATTTCGACCAGCCAGCACGCTTTAAGCAGATCCTCACCGAGCACAAAGCGCGCATGGAAAGCGGCCTGATCCCCTCGGGACACGCTGTGGTCAACCGGCGGCTGAAGGCTGCTCATAGTATGGCCGGGTGGCTGGACGAGCAAACCCACGGGCTGGAGAATCTGTTCTTTACCCGGAAGCTGCTTGAGGAGATGGAAACCGATTGGGTTGGCGTGGTTGCGAAGTTCCGGCAGATTCGGGATGTGATCATCAACCGCAGTACGCTGGTGCTGAACGTGACGCTGGACGCCGAAAATTGGCAGAAGGTCCGCCCGCAGCTGGCAGCGTGGACAAATGTGTTCCCGGAAAAGGAAGCAGCGCAGACAGCATGGCATCCGGCAGCGGCAGACCCCGCCGAAGGGCTGACAATCCCGGCACAGGTGAATTATGTGGGGAAAGGTGCCAATTTATACCACCTGGATTATCAACCGGACGGTTCCATCAGCGTGATCTGCAAGTATCTGGGCACAACCTACATCTGGGAGAAGATCCGGGTGCAGGGCGGCGCTTACGGCGGCTATATTCTGTTTGACCTGTTTGGCGGATCGCTGAATTTCCTCTCGTACCGGGATCCCAATTTGAACGGCACGCTGGATAACTATGATAGAACGGTGGATTTCCTCAATAATTTGCAAATCTCCGAAGATGAATTAGTCAAGTCGATCATCGGGACAATTGGCGATATGGATGCCTACCAACTCCCCGATGCCAAGGGATATGCCTCGATGACGCGCTACCTGACCGGATACAGCGAAGCCACGCGCCAGCAGATCCGCGAGCAGGTGCTCTCTACCGAGGCAGCGGATTTCCGCAGCCTTGCATCTGTGCTGGCAAGCGCACGGGATCAAGGTGTTGTGGTTGTGTTAGGGGGAGTAGATTCGATTGCTGAGGCAAATGAAGAACGCGGCGGGTTCCTCACCGTAAAACCGGTGATGTAACCCGATTGAAAGTGGTTTGGTGTACAGAATTGGAGGTCTTATGTACCTTAGTCTGATTGTGAACGGCGATAAGCTGGAAATGGATTGCGCCCCAAATGAGACGCTGCTCAAGGCGCTGCGGCGGGCTGGCTTTTTTGGGGTCAAACATGGCTGTGAGACCGGTGAATGCGGCGCGTGCGCGGTATTGGTGGATGGCAAGGTGGTCAATTCCTGTGTGACACTGGCTGCCCAGGCGGATGGAAAAAATATCGAGACGATCGAAGCGGTAGGCGAGCACCCGGAACAGGGCTGGAAGCATACTGAAGGGCTGCACCCCATCCAGGAATCGTTTGTGGAAAGCGGGGCGATCCAGTGCGGGTTCTGCACCCCGGCGATGGTGCTGGCGGCCAAAGAGCTGTTGGCCCGCAACCCCGACCCGACCGAAGCAGAAGTGCGCGATGTGCTTTCCGGTGTGCTGTGCCGCTGTACCGGGTACGTCAAGCCGGTGCAGGCTGTTCTGCATGCCGCCGCGGTGATGCGCGGGGAAGCGCAGCCTGGAGAGATGATCAACGACGAATTTTATAACGCCCTCTTCCATCCGGAAGAACCTCCCATGCCGCCTGCTGGTGGTGAAACAGGCTCTACCCGGACAGCCGTACGGGTACTGCCAAAGGTTCTGGTTGCACCGCAAACTGAGGGCTGGAAGAGCGTGGGTAAGCCGGAACTGAAAGTGGATGCAGTCAAGCTGGTGCAGGGGAAGCCTGCATTCACCGCCGATATTGAGAAGCGCGGTCTGCTGGTGGCCAAGGTGCTGCGCAGCCCGCTGGCCCATGCCCGGATCAAGAAGATCGATGCCAGCAAGGCGCGGGCGCTGGAAGGCGTGGCGGCTGTGCTGACCTATGAGGATATTCCGCGGGTGGCGTATTCCTCCGCCGGGCAGTCCGACCCAATCCCCGGGCCGCTGGACATGTTCTCGCTGGATACCAAGGTGCGCTATGTGGGCGACCGGGTGGCGTTTGTTGCCGCCGAAACGGAAGAGATTGCCCTGGAAGCGCTCAAGCTGATCGAAGTGGAATACGAGGAACTGCCCGTCATCCTGGATGTGAGCGAGTCGCTGGACAACCCCACCCTCATCCACGATGAACCGGAATATGTCGACTTTGCAGAATCAGATGCCAGCCGGAACCTGGCAGCCCATATTCACATTGACATTGGCGATGTGGAGCAGGGCTTCAAGGAGGCCGACCATATTTTTGAATATGAATATGAAGTCCCCAAGGTGCAGCAGGCGCATATCGAGCCGCATGTCGTGGTCACCTATTGGGACGAGGACGACCGCCTGGTGATCCGCACCAGCACGCAGGTGCCCTTCCATGCGCGCCGGATATTAGCGCCGGTGCTGGGCCTGCCGATCAAGCGCATCCGGGTGATCAAGCCCCGCATTGGCGGTGGGTTCGGCGGCAAGCAGGAAGTGCAGATCGAAGATGTGGCCGCACACCTGACGATTGCCACCGGCCGCCCGGTGATCTTTGAGACCACCCGCGAGGAGGAGTTTACTGCCTCGCGCTCGCGCCATCCGATGCGGGTAAAAATGAAGACCGGCGTAAAGAATGACGGCACGATCACGGCAAACGCCATGTACGCACTTTCGGATACCGGAGCCTACGGCTGCCATGCCTTGACCGTGACCGGCAACACCGGGCACAAGTCCATGGCGCTGTATGTGGGGGATGGCAAGTACCGGGAGAAGCCCAATATCCAGTTCATAGCAGACATTGTCTACACCAACCGGCCTTCCTCCGGCGCTTACCGTGGATACGGGGTGCCGCAGGGCTTTTGGCCGCTGGATCGTCACCTGGAGCGGATTGCCAAAGCACTGGACCTGGACCCGCTGGACTTCCGTTTGAAGAACGCCCTGCGGGCCGGAGAACTCCAGCCATTCAGCACTGCCTGGAGCGAAGGCCGCGAGCCTTCCCCGGAGATCATCGAAACCAACGGCCTGGAAGAATGTGTGCGCCAGGGTAGGGCGGCGATCGGCTGGGATCAGAAATACAGCAACCCGGATTGGCAGCTTGTCCCCGGTAAGCCGCATCTGCGCAAGGGACTGGGGGTTGCCCTGGTGATGCAGGGAACCGCCATCCCTTACCTGGATATGGGCGGGGCGAGCATCAAGATCAATGATGACGGGTCCTTCAACCTGCTGGTGGGCGCTACCGACCTGGGGACCGGGTCGGATACCGTGCTGGGGCAGATGGCTGCCGAAGTGCTGGGTGTGCCGCTGGAAGATATCCTGGTGTATTCCTCGGATACAGACTTCACCCCGTTTGATGTGGGGGCGTATGCTTCCAGTACGACGTATATTTCCGGGGCGGCGGTGGTGCGGGCGGCCCAGCAGGTGGCCGAACAGATCATGACCCGGGCAGCGAAAATGCTGAATGCCGAGGGAGATGGTGCGCCGGTGGAACCCAGCGAGATCGTGCTGGGAGACCGCCTGGCAACCGCACCGGATGGACGCTCGGTGACGATGGAGGAAGTGGCGCGCCACTCCCTGCACCACGAAGACCAGATGCAGATCATGGCGGTGGGTTCATTTATGTCGCCGGTGGCGCCGCCGCCTTTCGCAGCCCAGTTTGCCGAGGTGACCGTGGATACCGAGACCGGCATGGTAACGGTGGATAAGCTGGTGATGGCGGTCGATTCGGGGATCATCGTCAACCCGGTGACGGCCTCCGGGCAGATCGAAGGGGGGATGACCCAGGCGCTGGGTTATGGTGTCAGCGAAGAAATGCTCTACGACGAAAAGGGAAATATCCGGGAGCGGGATTTTTCGGATTACCATATCTTTGCCGCCCACGAGATGCCCGAACTGGAGACTATCTTTGTGGAGACCTTTGAGCCCAGCCACCCGTTT
>QKGK01000018.1 GCA_003250455.1 Chloroflexota bacterium
TTTTGATGAACATCTCTTCAATAAGATGAAACTGATCCTCCGGGATCCCCCGGTAAAGCGATGCGATCCGAGGACGGTTATTGATGTACACCCCCGCGGAGCTTCCGCCAATCGCATCCACATGGTCGAGCTTGGATGCGGCTATATCCAGCGCTGAGCGGATTTTTTCTATATGGTAGGCCGGGTCGGTTTGTTCTACCGGCTGCCACTCGATCTCAGTGCTGAAGATGGCTTCTCCATCCACGACAGCAGACACTTTTAAATCAGAGGCTCCCAGATCAAACCCGATCCGATTTCCCTTCAAATGCCCTCCCAGCGCCAATTGACGTACACTTGCCTGAGGCACATCGGCATAGTCGCAAATTACGATTTCAAATGGCTGCCCGTAAACGCGGGACATAAACGCCGCATCAAATTGTCGGTCACCGCCAGGGCCATAAACTGCCCGGAGGTGCAACCCAACGGCACTTGAACCGCCAACATACATCCTCCAGCCGCCTTGCTGCCACAGCAGGAACTTCACGATCCGCTCCACGTAAAATTTGTTTTCACCCGCATCTGGATGTGACTCTGGAAACACACTGGTCTCATAGCGGGAAATCGACCCGTCCAGACGTTCCACCGCGATAGCCAGGCGGACGCCTATCCCCGAAGCCTGAACAGACGACCGGTAGGCACGGTTTGCCAACACCGGGGGGCGGAAATCTCCATCCAGTGGAGGAACAATTGCGGGTTTCTGATTGAATTTAAAATCAGCCATAGACACACCAAACAATGATTTTTTGATCATCCCCAAACAATATAAATTTTAGCGCTGAACTGCCTTATACAGAAACTTGTTTGACTTCTCCGTCAATCCACATCTTCTTGAGCAACAATCTGCTCCAACACCTCCACGACAGCCAGCACCTGCTCCTGTGTCACCTTGTCAGATGGAATCCCCTTTTCAATGCAATCCATAAAATGTGAAAGCTCGTGGTAGAACATACCGGTGGGCGGCAGGTTGATCCCGGTAGGAATCTTCATCTCATCTTCAGTATTGAAAATCGTGGACTCCTCACCTGCAGGATAAGCAACCACTTTTGATCCATCATTGACCACCACGGCATTCTCGAAATAGACCCGCCATCTTGCAGTGAAAGGAAAGTCCGAATTGAACCATGCTGCTTCCGCAGCCACATGCAAATCTCCATAGCCGTACAAAAAACGGTAATGTTCCTTATACCTCTTATCTGCGCCGCCACAGCTGGTAAATTCCACGCTTTCAGGTTTGCCAAACAGGCTGACAATGATATCCAGGTCATGGACATGAAGGTCGAAGGGAAGCAAGCCGCTTTTATTCTTGTCAAACAGCCATCCGTCCTTTGCCCAGGTTGGGCAGGCTGCCAGCCGTTCAAAATGTGCGTCCAGCGGCTTTCCGTACTTTCCACTATTTACCAAATTGTGCAAAACTTCCACTTCTTTGGTAAATTGCAGCACCTGGGCAACATAGATATGCTTCCCCACCTGGTCTGCCAGGTCCCACATTTCCACCGCATCCTGGTGGGATAACGCCACCGGTTTCTCCGTAATGGCGTGCATCCCGCGGCTTAACGCCTCCATCACATGCTGCTTATGCAGATAAGTAGGTGTGCACACATCCACCACGTCCACCTGCTCAGATTTTGCCATCTCCGGGATATTTTCATAAATCGGCAGGTTCCATTGAGCGGCGAATTCTTCGCTTTGCTGGGTATTTCCCACAATTGCCACCACCTGACAGCCTTCGAGGTGAGCATAATTGCTGAAGTGAACCGTCCCCATACCCCCTGTTCCAACAAGCGCTATTCTAACCATTGGTTTTCCTTTTGAAATTCTTTTGGTTGGAGCCAGACTATACTTCGATACCCAGGCCTTCCAGGTACTTACGGGATTCCCTGACAGCCTCATTCACCTCTTCAAGGTCTTTTGGTCCCGCATCCGTAAACTCTATCTCAATGCTCACTGGCGAATCATTTTTCGCTTTGTCCAGGATTGTCAAAACGCCGGGGATATCCACCTCGCCTTTACCCAGCGCCGGGAAGTTCCATTCCTGAATACCGCCAATCTTGTCCTTCAGGTGCAGATGGCCGATCAGGTCCACACAGCCTGGCATATCTGTTATGGGGTCAATTCCAGCATAATGAATCACATTTGCCGTGTCATAATTGATCAGCACTCTGGGCGAATCCACCAACTCTACAATTTCTTTAATGATCATCCCGGTGGAATGTTCCCCGTGGTTTTCCAGCACCAGGGTCAAATCATGCCCTTCCAGGGTTGGCAGCAGTCCTCGAATATTCTCGGCAGCTATTTCATTGGTTGCCACGGCGTTATCTTCCAGGTGCGCTTCACCAATCGAGGAGACAATATAGTCACAGCCGAAAAATGCAGCTAGCTGAATGTTGACAATGAAATCCCCCAACCGCTCTGTATCCATCAGGTTAGTATGCCCGCTCATCGAGAACGGGGTCAGCCCGGCATCTTTCAGCAAATCCTTTACCCTCTGCAATTCAGCAAAACTCATTGTCGGGAAGACATGTTCTGTCCATCCCTTGGTAGCAGTCAGTTCAATGTATTGAAAACCCGCCTCACTGATCCCTTTAATCGCCTCTTCTATGCTAAACCCATGATAACAATTGGAATTTACTGCTACAATCCGCTTCATATTTCTTCACTCCTAATCAATCAGGTGATCTCAAAGTTCAGCTTTTTTATGTCAAGTTTGCATCTAAAAATCTAAATTTCATGGATTCAGTCATTCGAAGGTATGGTCAATTACAACTGTCCGATGGGATTCTCCCGATTCAATATTGGCAAACATCACCCGCATCACTTTCAGGGCTTCCTCACCCGAAATAGGTGGCTGCTCGTTTTTGAGCAGCGATTCAATGAACTGATCGATTACCCCAGACTTGGTCTGGTTTTCGTTTGTTTGAATTCTATCCAGATCATAAAAAGTCTTCTCGCCATTTTTGCTGAAGACGATGATCGAGAAATTAGGATCTCCATAGATCCTCATGATCCCTTCAGTCCCAAATAAAACCGTTGAGTTATCCTCGCTGCCAAAATGAAGCCAACTTGCGGTCATGGTGCCCACTGCACCGCCGCTCAGCCGGTAAATACAAATCGTATGGTCATCTACACCAATCAAATCCCCATTGGCGTCCCGTTTTTCCAGGGTGTTCAGGCTGGCAGTCGTTTCCACCACTACCTGTCCGGTTAGAAAATGGATCAGATCTGTCTTATGCACACCTAAATCGGCCATCGCCCCCATCGCAGATTTGTTCTTATCGAAAAACCAAACATCCTTCCCGGGGTCAATACTCCATGTTTCCGGTCCGCTGTGCCCGAAAATCGTTTGGAAAGATAAAATCCTGCCAATTGTTCCACTTTCGATCAGCTGTTTGGCTTTGATATGCGTTTTCGTCAGGCGCTGATTATGCCCAATCATCAGGAAACGTCCCGTTTCATTTGCTGCCCGCACCATAGCTTCACTGTCTTCAAGCGTGGTCGCCATCGGTTTTTCACACAGCACATGCTTGCCGGCTTGCATCGCCGATATTGCAATCTCGGCATGGGTGAAATTAGGGGTACAAACACTGACCGCCTCGATTTCCTTATTTGCCAATAGCTCCTGGTAAGTGGCATAAGCCCCACCGCCGAACTCTTCAGCCAGGGCTTCGGCCCTTGCCAGGTTCAGGTCATAATAGCCAACCAGCTTAGCATGTTCGTTTTCTAGATATTCCGGGATATGCCGCTGCTGAGCAATTTTTCCACAACCAATAATTCCAATTTTCATATGTCCTCGAATTGCCCCATATAAGTCTGAATTAAGCGTTGTTCTCTTTCTTCTGAAGAAGAACTGCACCGATCACAATGATACCTTTGAAGGCTTCCCGCAAGAAAGGCGGGACACCCACCAGGTTGAGCAGGTTGTTCATCACTGCAATGATCAAGGTACCCAATACAGTGCCCAAAATGGTACCTTTGCCGCCCATCATGCTTGTGCCGCCCACAATTACCGCTGAAATGGCGTCAAGCTCATACCCATATCCAGCATTGGCATAATCCATCGAGCCGATACGGGAAACCTGGATGATCGCCGAAATGCTGACCAGCAAGCCCATCAAAGTATAAATTTTCCGTTTGACCTTGTTGACGTTCACGCCGGAAAGCCTGGTCGCCCGTTCGTTGGAACCCACTGCGATCACCTGGCGACCGAATGTTGTCCGTGTAGAGATCACAGACATGGACACTGCCAGCACAACCCAATAGATGATCGGCATCAGTAATTGTCCCCCGATCTTGAAACTGGCAATTTGCAGGAAGGGTTTAGGCACCGCCGGGTTGAAGGTCTTCATAAAATGTTGGGTAGCACTGCGGAAGATCTTCATCGTACCCAGGGTAGCAATGAATGGCGGCAGCTTACCGTTTGTGATCAGCACCCCGGTCAATTGCCCTAATAACCCACCCCATAAAACACCAACGATGATCGCTATAATATATGCCGACACACCTGTAATGCCGAATTGGATCAGGATACCATTAGGACCCTCATCCAGAAGCATCATCACCAACGCACCAATGGCTACCAGTTCCGAACCGACTGCCAGGTCAATCCCGCCTGAAAGGATCACAAAGGTCATCCCGAGAGCGATGA
>QKGK01000190.1 GCA_003250455.1 Chloroflexota bacterium
GGTATTTGTATATAGTGAAGGCCTCAGCGATGATCAGATCCGGCAGGCATTGTTCCAACCCTGCCGGGATGTTGAGCTCACAGTAGCCGAATTGATGGAGAGATATGGACCAGAAGCGCGCCTATGCGTCATGCCGGAGGGGCCGCAGTTGATCCCTTATTTGCATGGCTAGTTGAGGATCAGGTATTAGGGATTTGATATTAGATATTATTTGCTGGACTGCTAGAGTAGGGCATTTTGTCCTTGGTTGAGGTGATTGGATGGAGAGTAAAACTTATCGTCTGAAAGAGTTCATTCGTCCCGGAGATGGGCGCAGTTTGATTGTAGATGCCAGTGCTGGCCTCTCGCTGGGACCGCTACCGGGCCTGGAGCAGTTTGTCCCCGCAGTAGAAGGTGTGTTGCCCCTGGTGGATGGCCTGGTCGCCAGCCCGGGACAGGCCGGGAAGCTCACTGGACGGACGCGGGAGGACGCGGCATTATTAGTACGCGCGGACTGGACGAATGCTCTGCGGGGGCATGACTTTGTGCTCCCCCCAGAAACGACCAGCCATATCCCGTTACTTACCCCGGCGGATGCTCTCGACCTGGGTGCCAGCGCGCTGGTGATTTACTTTTTGCTGGGGTTTGAAGAGCAGATCGAAGCTGGTTGCTTGCGCAGCACAGTGCAGCTGGCGCTGGAGGGTAGCAAGGTGGGCATGCCCCTGATTGTGGATGTGCAGGCCATTGGACCACGGGTCGTTCTCAAGGGTAAGGCCATTGAATTAGGTGTCTCATATGCATTGGAGGGCGGCGCGGATGGTGTGGCAGTGTCCTGGCCTGGAAGGGAGTCCTTCCAGACAATCCTGGCCATGGCGGCTGGCTTGCCGGTCTGGATTAAACCCACTCAATTCGAGAAAATTGAGGCAGATCTAGGGGATGCGCTGCAGATGGGCGGCACTGGATTGTGGCTCGATCAGCAGCTCTTTGCAGCCCAGGATCCAAGCGAATTGCTAGGTATTATTGGTGCCCAGATTCACCCTGCAGCGATAGGGAATTAAGTCGATGAGGTGTTAGATGAAAACCGGATTACAGGTAAGGATGGACAGATTGTTCAACCGGCATGGTGATGGGCGCGCAGTGTGCGTCGCCGCGGATCACGGCTATATGAGTGATGTCACCCCCAATGTGGTCAACTTGCGGCCCGTCACGGAAGCAGTGATCCGAGGCGGTGTGGATGGGATCCTGCTTAGCCCGGGCCAGGCAGTGCGCCTGGCACCTTTGTTTCAGGGCAGAGATGGACCAGCCCTGATCCTGCGTGCGGATTGGATGAACATGCCCCGCCTGGGGACTTCAAATGTGGCCAATGCAGTCCCACAGCGATTATTGACGCACCAAAAAGTGGTCACCGCCCAACAGGCGTTGGATTTAGGAGCTTCCGCGATTACCATCTACCTCTTTCTGGGTTATAACGATCAAATGGAAACTAATGGCATCGAGGTATGCGCCAAATTTGTCCGCGAGTGCCACCAGGTGGGATTACCATGCATCATCGAACCGCTGGCCTACGGTGGCCAGGTAACTGGCGCTAATATTGTCGAGATCCTAACCCTAGGGGCGCGCATGGCGGTTGAGATCGGAGCAGACGCTCTGAAGATCCCTTATACGGGGGATGTTGAGTCATTCCAGAAACTGGTGGAAGTGTCTGGAGTGCCGGTACTCGTGCTGGGAGGGGCGCGTTCGGATAATGAGCGCGACGCCCTGGAGCTGTTTGCGGAGGGATTGGAAGCTGGCGGAAGCGGCTGCCTGATGGGCCGTAATGTAACCAAATCTCCCAACCCACAAAACATGGTCGCCCAGTTGGTTGGCATCGCGCACAAGGATTGGACCGTCGACAGAGCTCTCCGTACAGAGGCCTGGGATTACCTGCGCTTGATTGCGAATCATAACAAATGCACTGGCTGCCAGCTGTGTGTCGTGGCCTGTGTTGCCAGCCACGACAGCGGCGATTTCGGGGTCAACCTGTCCCGCTTGCGAATTGATCCGGGGAGAAGGACGGGTTCACATAGGGTGATGTTCTGCACGCTGTGTAAGAAATGCATCGAGGTCTGTCCAACCGATGCTCTGCGCTGGCATGACGAATCGGGGGCAGTCGAGCTGCTGGTCGATCTGTGTACAGCCTGTGATGAGTGCGTCAAGATCTGCCCGACGCAGGTGATCGTGCACAGCGATGATGGCATCCAGATCGCTTCCGGAGAGACCCTGGATTGGTACCCGGTGGTGTGCGATCTGTGCGGTGGAGAACCGGAGTGCGCTATCATCTGTCCCACCGATGCGATCTATATCGGTGAGCGGAAGGAGGTGGCATGATGGACCTGCAAGAACGGGCATACTGCGATCAAATTCTTCGAGTTGATTTATCCTCCGGGGAAGTATCGGTTACACCCCTACCGGGGGAGGCAATGCCGCTGGTCTTGGGAGGCAAAGGTTTAGGTGCCTGGCTGCTGTATCATGAAAGTATTCCTGGGATTGATGCGCTCGCACCGGAAAACCTGTTGATCTTCCACAATGGGCCGTTAACCGGAACGACAGCCCCTACAGCGGGCAGGTTCGGCTGCACCACGATCAGCCCGGCCACGCGCACCTACAGCGATGCCTACTGTGGGGGTTACTGGGGGCAGCTGCTTAAATATGCCGGCTACGATGCCCTTGTTTTGACTGGGGCAGCTGATGGGCCAACCATGCTGGTCATCGATAACGAAAAGGTTGAACTGCGATCGGCTGACCACTTATGGGGATTAAATATTACCCAGACTGATAAGAGGTTGAAAGAGGAGTATCCGGGTGATTGGCAGGTTTTAACCATCGGTCCTCCCGGGGAGAAGCAGCGCAACCTGGCGGGAATTTTTAACGAATCCCGGGCTTTGGCTAGGGGTGGCGTGGGTGCGGTGATGGGCTCTAAGAACTTGAAGGCAGTCGTTGTCCGTGGAAGTGGTTTGGTGAAGGTGCACGATCCTGAAAGGTACCAGCGCGCCCTGCAGCTGGCTTTCCGGGCGGTGCGCATGTCCAGCGAGACAACTCTGCTTACCCAGGAAGGCACGGTCAACATCCTCGAGATCATCAACGTAATGGGCGCCCTGCCGACGCGCAACTTCCAGCGCGGGCAATTCGACGAGGCTGACAATATCTCGGGTTACGCTTTTAGAAAGCATGAATGGGTTAAGGATTACGCCTGTTTTGGCTGCCCGATCGCCTGCGGCAAATACACCCGGCCTCTCGAGGATGGCACCTTCATCGAAGGTCCCGAGTACGAGACGACTTTCGCTATGGGGCCGAACTGTGCCATCGGAGAGCGGGAGGCGATCATTCGTTTGAACTGGTGGTGTGATGAGTACGGGATGGATACGATCAGCACCGGTGGTGTAATCGGCCTGGTGATGGAGATGTTCGATAAGGGGTTGATCAAATCCAGCCAGCTGGATGGTATTGAGCCGCACTTTGGCGATGTCGAGGCAGCCCTGGCATTGGTGGAAAAAATGGCCAAGGTGGAAGGTTGCGGAGAATGGCTGGCGCAAGGGGTAGCCTCGATCGCTGAGAGCTTCCCGGAAGCGAAACCCTTCGCCATGCACGTTAAAGGCTTGGAGATGCCGGCGTACCACCCCAACGCGGCCAAGGGCACCGCCCTGGCTTATGCCGTATCTGAACGCGGTGCCTGCCACCTGCGCGGCGCCCCTCTGGGTGAGCTGTTCAGTGGGTCTGCTGATCCGCTGTCGATTGAAGGAAAACCGCAGTTATTCCGCGACCACCAGGCGGATAAGGCGGTCTGGGACAGCGCCTGCCTGTGCTATTTCCCGGGCTACGGCATGTCGCTCAAAGAGCTGTGGCAGCTGGTCACCGCCGCGACCGGCTTTGATTACCCGGCGGTGAAGGATTTCGAGCTGGTTGGGGAACGCATCTCCACTCTTGCCAGGACGATCAATGTCCGGGAGGGCTTCAAGAGAGCGGCAGATACCCTGCCAGACCGCAACCTCAAGCAGCCCATGGTCGGCGGACCGGCGGATGGGCACGTGGTCGAGCTGGCTGCCATGCTTGATGAGTATTACTCTTTAATGGGTTGGGACGCAGACGGCGTTCCTTCACCCGAGAGAATGCAGGAATTGCAGCTTAACAACGGGGGATAGAATCCTTCATGACAGTTGACCCGGTTATCTTCTACCTCATGGTCGCCCTCATCGCATTTATGATCGGTCTGGCGAAAGGAGGTTTGGGGGGTACTTTAGGTGCCCTGGCGACGCCTCTTCTGGCGCTGGTCATGCCAGCTGATCAGGTGATCGGCCTGATCCTGCCAATTTTGATGCTGGCGGACATCTTCGCTGTATCGTTCCACTGGCGGCGCTGGAACACCAAGCTGGTGCTGCTGTTGATCCCCGGTGCAGTTGTGGGGGTCACTATCGGCACTTTTTTTATCACCACCGCACCAACAGGGACGCTGAGGACTGCCTTGGGGGTGATTGTCCTGATTTTTGCGATGTACAAGATTTTTGAGAACCGCATCCAAGGTTCGTTGAAATACCACCCGCGCAACTGGCATGGTTTGTTGGCCGGGACAATCACCGGTTTCTCCTCTGCCCTGGCGCATACCGGTGGGCCTCCAGTCAGCATCTACCTGCTCCCACGCGTATTTATCGCCACCTCAGCTATCTTCTTCTTCCTGTTGAACTGGATTAAAGTACCCTATTACTGGTATGCAGGTTTATTTAATTTTCAGCTGTTGTGGCAGATCGCCTGGTTGTTACCACTCGTGCCTATAGGTGTGTGGGTTGGCCGCTGGGGGGCATCCAAGGTGGACAAGGGGACGTTTGATAGGATCATCACTGGGTTATTAGTCGTCGCAGCACTGCTTTTGATATTTGCCTGACGTTGTTATTCTCCTCTGCCCAAATAAACAGTCTTGGAGAATATTAGGTGGATCACTAATTGGAATAATTAATTGATTGGCATGTACTTTGCTCTGGTCCATCTCCCTAACATTGATACAACTCGCATCGAGCTTCTCAGGAATAAATACGATCCAACCGCTCATCTGATCCAAGCGCACATATCTATATTGTTCCCTGTGCCGGAAGAAATTGGTGTGAATGCCCTCATAAATCACATTGAAAGCGTTCTCAAACATTGGAAACCATTCTCCATCCGTATAAATGGGTTGCATAAGTCCTGGGATAACTGGTTGTTTCTGACTCTCAAAGATGGAAATGCTGAGGTCATTCGTTTGCACAATCAAATTTATACTGGGATGCTGCAACCATATCAAAGGAAAGATATTGATTTCGTGCCCCATATCGGTTTGGGTTTATTCGTAAAAGAGGGGGTGAAGTATGATTACAAGAATCCCAAGGAATTGGAGTTTGATGAACGGAAATATGAATTGGCAGTCCATGATGCCAGTCAATTAAATCTAGATTACAAATGTGTGTTTGATAAACTGTACTTGGTTTCACTGACGAACGATTTCTCAAAAATAGAAGTTAGCAAGAAATTTCTATTCGGCGGAGGGTCACCTGAACTTGGATAGCATTTAACCGTAAAAAAAAAAGCCAATCCACCATGAATCATGAGCAAATCGTGAACAGGCATTTATCGATAAATGCTGTTTATAAAAGTTACTTTCTAATCATCCACGCACAAGAAATTTACCTTCATTGTGCGCTCATAGGTTGGGGTACGTAGGTTAACCTGAACGATTATTTGTTTCAATAGGGGGGATTTCCAGGTTGAGCAATTTGGTCACTTTCTGGAGTGTCAGCCACCAAATCCATACTGACTTCTTCAGCAGCTTCTTTAACTGGTTGGTCCCAGATACTATCCAGGCGCCAAACCCGCCAGGAAACCAGCAGGGCAACAGCCCAAACAAACACAATCAGGCCGACAATCAAGAAATCGGTGATTGGGCTCAACCATTCCAGCAGGAGCAAGTTATACAGGAAGAGGATGGCAGCGGATAAAGCGACAGTTATCAAGAATAAGACAGCCAGTATGACAACCATGTAAAAGACGCGGCGATCCTTGCTGAGCGGTGCACCGCCAACCAGGAGTTTAAATGGCGGCCGGAGGAAAAGCACAACCAGCAAACTGGTAAAGGCCAGCACATAGGCCACTGCCAGGTGGGTATAGTCCCTATCACCGCTCACATATCGGAAATAGAAAAATGCAAATGTCCCTGCGATGGCAATCGTGGTCGCAGCAGGGATGACATAATGCGACAAGGATTTGCGCAAACTCTTACCGTACAACACCCCGGGTTTTGCCCACAAGGTGAGACCCAGGGATGGGATTGTGATGGCCACGGTAGTAACGACAGTCAGGTGAATGCCACGGATAGGGAATCCAAACCCGATGATTTGAATGGCAGAGATTAATAACGCCAGCGAGAATGCCTGCGTCATGTAGAGTTTTAAGATGTCCAGCAGGCCGTTCACGATGCGCTGCCCCTTTTCCAAAACTCTCCCCAAAACGCTGAGGGAGTTCTCCAGCAGGAGAATATCCGCCACGCTTTGGGCAGCCTGACTGCTGTTCTGGTAAGTAATCGCCAGATCAGCTTGCAGGAGAGCGGATACATCATTTACTGAATCACCGACCATAGCCACATATTGTCCTTTGGCGCGCAAATCCGCCACCACAGCACCCATCTGGTCAGGAGATAGCTGCAGAAAGGCAGCATTGTCCGAAACCGCCTGGGAAAAACCATCTCCATCAAGCTTGGCCAGCTCTGAACCTGTCACCCCACCCAAAGACAGATCGCTCAACCCCCCTTTCTTTAGGATGGCAACCGATTGCTGGGAGTTTTCCGAAGAGAATAATTTAACGTTGATACCCTCTGTGAGGAATTTTCTGATCACGGGCACTGCTTCGGGACGCACCTGTTCGACGAAAGATAACTGGCAGAGCGGGATCAGTGGTATGGGGAACTGCGGCCTGCCACCCTGGTCAAAGATTGGTTTTGGGTCCGGATAATATGCGAAGATCAGTTCAAGCGGTGGAGTTGAGGATATGTCCTGCGCGCTCCCATCTTGGGTTTGCTCACCATCCGGCTGGGCGAGCTGGCTGACTCGATTTATCATCCGGCGGAAGAATCCTGGATTAGACTTCTCCTTTGTTTCGGCATCCACAGAATCATTCTCGTTTGAAGCTGAATTCCCTGGATCAGTCACGGTCTCTGATTGGGATTGAGCGTCATTCTGTAACTGATCCTGGCCTTCAATATCCTTTTCCACCTCTGTGCGGCGGAAAACACCTCCCAAGCGGGAGAAAAGCTTACGTGCCTGACTTGGTTCACCAGCCTCCACCTGTTCACTTTTCCGATTTTCTTTGCTCAGATAAGGTTCTAACGCAGCAGGAACACCCAAGACATATACGCCCGACAAGTCAGGATCATCAAAAGCAATCGCATTCCAGCCGTACACGGAAAGGAAAGGAGCCTCGCCTAAGACTTTGCGGGGATTGCCATCGTAATTATCATAGATGGCACGGGTGAGCTGGTTGTCGACCACTGAGCTGCGGACGTAATCTCCTAGAATTTGCTGAATGCGGCTCTCGGCGAAACCTACATTTCCTTCGTTTTTGGAAAGCAATTTCAAATCGACGCGCATCCCCGTCAGAATCCCCTCGCGGGAAAAGCAGATTGTATTTACCTGAGCCATAGCTTCCACCGAACGGGCCCGGAGAACCAGGGCGCCAACTTTCGCCAGGTCGGCAGTGCTGGCCGCATAAGTGACGATGA
>QKGK01000210.1 GCA_003250455.1 Chloroflexota bacterium
AGCAATCTGCTTATACCCCACCCAGATCGAAATCCCGCGGAAAAAGCGGTGGTGCTCGGTCAGCTTGTTGATCTCGTCCACCACGCGCCGGTCCAGCAGGCGGAAGAAACCGGTATCCAGCGGCAGGTTGATGTCGGTGATGCGGTTGATCAGCCGGTAGAACATGCTAGCAGTGAGCTTCTTGAAGAAGGTCTCCCCTTCCCGCACAGTCCGCTGGGCATAGACCACTTCATACCCCTCCCGCCATTTTTCAATCAATTGAAGGATCACCTCCGGCGGGTCTTGCAGGTCGGCGTCGATCACCACCACCGCCTGGCCGCGCGCATAATCCAGCCCGGCTTTAACTGCGTTCTGCTGGCCAAAATTGCGTGAGAAGATCACCGGTCGCACGCGTTTATCGTTTTCGGCCAGTTCCCGCATCACGGCAGCCGTCCGGTCAGAGGAGCCATCGTCCACCATCACAAATTCCCAGGTTTCCCCGGTGGAGTCCATCACCTTGCGGATGCGCTCGTACAGCACCGGCAGCGATTCTTCCTCGTTGAACATCGGCACAACAACTGAAAATACAGGTTTCTCTTTCATACGGCTATCTTACCCCTTTGCGGCAAAAAATGCTTGCAATGCCTGCAAATTCGGAGCGATCACCGGCGCTTCGCCCGCCGCCTGCATGGCGGCTTTCACGTCCTTCAGCCCGCTGCCGGTCAGCAATACCAGGGTGGGGTCCTCGGGCGCGATCAGATCATCCGCCAGGGCCTTACGCAGCCCGGCAAAGGCTGTGGCCGCCGCCGGTTCGGAGAAGATGCCCACCTTTCCCAGCGAGGCAATTGCCTTCAGGATGGCTTCGTCTTCCACCACCACATAGGCGCCGCCGGTCTGGGTGGCTGCCCTTAAGGCCCGCAAGCCGTCGCTGGGCATATCCACTGAGATCGAGTCCGCCATGGTGGTCGCAGAGACCGGTTTGATCTCCTCCGTGCCGGAGAAGAAAGCATTGGCAATCGCTGCCGAACCAGTGGACTGCACGCCAAAGATGCACGGCATCTGCTGCAGCCAGCCGAGGGCGTACAGGTCTCTGAAGCCTTTGTGCACCCCCGAGATGATATTGCCATCCCCCACGGGCACAAACACGTTCAGCGGCTTTCCCAGATTATTGGAAGCGATCACCTGCTCCCAAATCTCGAAAGCTGCGGTTTTCTTGCCTTCCGCGGTGAAGGGGTTGTACCCGGTATTGCGGCAGTACCAGCCAAAGGTATCGGCTACTTCCACCGCCAGCGCCACGGCATCGTCGTAGTTGCCATCCACCAGGATCACCTCGGAGCCGTATACCAGCAGTTGGGCAACCTTGGCAGGCGGCGCGGTTTTAGGCGCAAAGATGACCGCCTTCTGCCCGGCAGCCGCGGCCATCCCGGCCAGGGCCGCCCCGGCGTTCCCCGTGGAGGCGGTCACCACCACTTCCGCGCCAATCTCGATGGCCTTTGCCACCAGCAGCGCGCTGGCCCGGTCCTTGAAAGACGCGCTGGGGTTGCCGCTTTCGTCCTTGAGCCACAGGCGGCGCATCCCCAGTTCAGCGGCCAGTTGGGGCGGCTGGTAGACAGGCGTCCAGCCGACACTGCGCAGCGGTGTGCCCCGGTATCCGGGGTCTTCCACCGGCAGCAGCGGCAGGTAGCGCCACATGGAAAAATCCCTGGAGGCCCAGATATCTTCCGGCTTCACCGCCGCCTTGATAGCCGCAACATCCAGGACCACATCCAGCACGCCGCCGTCTTTCGGGCAGGTGTAGGTGACCTCTTCCAGCGTGTAGGCGGTCTTACAAATACTGCATTGTGTTCCAACAACTTTGTTCATCCATACCTCAATGATGTATGGAAGTGGCAAATTGAAGACGGGCATCATTCAAATACCATTCCGAGATTGCTTCGCTACATTTGTTTTACAATTGTGTCGCTCGCAATGACCATTAAAAAAATATTAGATTGTCATTGCGAAGGAGGCAAGCAGCAATGCTGCTGCCGATTGAAGCAATCTCGACCCGATGTTACTCCAATTTACCACTTCCCATTATCTTTCCTTACTTCACGATCCAGGTACCCGTCTCGCCGTTCAGGGCGCGCGGGATGTTCTCCGGGTCGGTGATCAGGGCTTTCTCGCCGCCGCGCTCCAGGTACTGGATGCAGGCTTCGATCTTGGGTTTCATGCTGCCGGGGGCAAAATGCCCTTCGGCAATGTACTGCTTTGCTTCGGCGACGGTCATTTGATCCAGCCATTTTTGCTCTGGGGTATTGAAGTTCAACGCCACTTTCTCCACCGCGGTGGAGATCAGCAGCAGGTCCGCTTTGATCGTGTTGGCCAGCAGCGAGGAGGCAAAGTCTTTGTCGATCACCGCCTCGATCCCGATCAGGCTGCCGCTTTTTTCCTTGGCCACCACCGGGATCCCCCCGCCGCCGGTGGAAATCACCACAAATCCGGCGTCCACCAGGGTTTTGATGGCGTCCACTTCCACAATGCGCATCGGCTTGGGAGAGGGCACCACCTGGCGCCAACCGCGTCCGGCGTCTTCCACGAAGGTTTTGCCTTCTTGCATGCGTTCCTTGGCAGTCGCCTCGTCCAGGAAAGAGCCGATCGGCTTGGTTGGGTGTTCAAATGCCGGGTCATCCGGGTCCACTTCCACCTGGGTGACCAGCGTAACCGCCTGTTTGGGGATACCAAAACGGTTGAAGTGGTTGAGCAACGCTTTCTGGAACATGTATCCAATCGCGCCCTGGGTATCTGCGCCGCAGTAATCCAGCGGGACCGGGTGAAGCTCGCCCAACGACAGCTCTGAGCGCCGCAGGATAAAGCCCACCTGTGGGCCGTTGCCGTGGGTCAGCACCACGTTCCAGCCATCTTCGATCATTTTGGCGATGTGCCCCATGGTCTCCTTGGCGGCATCGAATTGGTCTTCAACAGTTTTTTTGTTCTTATCTTTGATCAGCGCGTTACCGCCGACCGCAACAACTGCAGTTTTTCCAGTCATTTTTACCTCATCGTTAGCGCCATAACGGCTTTTTGCGCATGCAGACGGTTTTCCGCCTGGTCGAAGACCACCGAGTGCCGCCCGTCGATCACGGAGTTGGCTACCTCGATTTCCCGGTCTGCGGGGAGCGGGTGCATGTAGATCACATCGTCTTTGCCCAGAGCCATTTTGGCGTCATCGGCGATCCAGTCCTGGTACTGATCCTGAATCTTCTTGCCCTCTACGGGGTCCTGGGTGGTCAGCAGCGGCCCCCAGGATTTTGCGTAAATGATGTCAGCGTCTTTGCAGGCTTCTTCCATATCATCCACCACCTCAAAGCCAGTGTGGAACTTGCGTGCCTGCTCCTGTGCCTGGTCCATGATCTCCGGCATCAGCTTGAATTCAGGCGGGTGCGCCAGCACAACATCCAGGCCGAAGCGCGGCATCTGCAGGATGAGCGACTGCGGCACGGAGATCGGCTTGAGATACGAGGACGCATACGCCCAGGAAACCACCATCTTCTTGCGGCGCAGGTCGCGGCCTTTCTTCTCGATGATCGTCATGATGTCGGCCAGGCACTGGTGCGGGTGGTAGATCTCGTCCTGCATGTTGAGCACCGGGACGCGGGAAGCTTCAGCTACCAGGTTCAGGTAGCGGTTGCCGATGCCCCAGTCCACGTGGCGGATGGCGATGCCGTCAAAATAACGTCCAAAGATCTCGCCGAGTTCCTTTTCGGTATCCCCGTGAGAGATCTGGGTGGTGCGGGATTCGATGAAGGCGGCATGCCCGCCCAACTGGGCCATCCCGGCCTCGAACGATCCGCGGGTGCGCGTGCTGGAGAAGAAGAACAGCATCGCCAGCACTTTATCGCGCAGGTAGGCATGTTCCTCGCCCATCGCCCGCTTCATCTTCAGGTCCCAGGCCACATCCAGAATGGTCTCTACCTCTTCCTTGCTGAAATCCAGGTCGCCGATCAAATCTCGGCCTCTTAAGTCGGTTTGCATGAGTTACTCCTGTTTATTCCTAGTTTGCTAGTTTCCTAGTTTGCTGGTTTGCTAGTTGCTTGGTTTGCTAGTTCCTGGTTCTTAGTTCTTGGTTCTTAGTTTTTAGTTTGGCTTCTCATTCTCTTTCAGATATTTGATCAATGCATTAATCAGTTTTTTGATCTCAGTACACAGAGAATAAGCACGTTGTAACTGATTTTGATCCAAATACTTTCGGTCCAGGGCAAGGTAGAGTTGAGACTGTACTTCGCTGGCAGACCGGCGGGACATTTTCAGAAACCGGGTAAATTCCTTATTTGAACCGGCGTCAAAACCTTCTGCAATATTGTGCATGACTGAACCAGAAGCGCGTCGAATTTGATTCCGCAATTCAAAATCTCGAGCAAATAATTGTTCAGAAGTCAAATCGTAAATCAAATTTGTCAGCTCTCTTGCCTTCTGCCAGCTCTTAATCTCTTCGAATTTCTCTATCTTTGCCATATGACCTCTAACGAGCTGACCATCCAACTACCCAACTATCTAACCAGCTAACTACCCAACTATCTAACTACTACTCCATCTTCCCCATCACCAGCGCGATCAGCGCCATGCGCATCACCACGCCGTTGAAGGCTTCCTGCCAGTAGCGCGACCATCGGGTGATATCCACGTC
>QKGK01000046.1 GCA_003250455.1 Chloroflexota bacterium
TAAACTTGGTTTTATGGATAACCCTAATATTGAACGCCATAAAACACATCCAGCTCCAGTCCCTTTGGCAGGCGGATTATCCTTAATGATCAGCCTGGGTATCATCACACTTTTGTTCAGGCATACCCTTTCGTCTTTCTTTAACCTTTATTTGGGTATTGGTTTATTCATCCTTTTTCTGACCGGAATTTTAGACGACCGGATAATTTTTACACCAGCAAAGAAAATGTCTGGCCAGATTGTCGGGGCAATTTTTGTTATCATTGGTGGAATTCACACATTCATCTTCAACGGGACTGCCATAGACTGGCTGATCACTATCTTTTGGCTGGTCGGGATTGTAAATGCTTTCAACTTCCTGGATGGCAGTGACGGCATGATCTTGGAAACCAGTATGATCATTCTGGGGGCGCTGGTGGTATTTACCCAACTGTCCTCCCAAAGCGATCTACAAATAGTTGTCCTGGCACTGCTCGGTATCGTAATTGGCTTATTATACTTTAACATCCGGCCTGCAAAAATGTTCATGGGCGATTCCGGTTCCCAGACCCTTGGCCTTCTGATCGCGATCCTCACTCTTGAATACAACCCGCTGGGGCATGACCATTTTTCTTCCTGGATCACCCCAATCATCATGGTGTCGATCCCGATTTTCGACGTGACGCTGGTGGTGTACTCACGAACTCGCAGGCATTTACCCATTTACCGCAGCGGACTGGATCATACGTACCACCGGCTGTTGCAGCGAGGTCTCAATCCCAAAAAAGCGAACGCCATTTTAATTTTCCTGGTTTTCCTGTCGAATATCGTCGCTTATGGCGCGTTGAAAGCCAACCGGTATATAGCTTACGGAATTCTAGCAGGGTTGATCCTGGCTGGCGTTTTCCTGATCTACTTACTCGACCATAAATACCAGCCTCGCGAGGGATAGTCCCTAAATTTCCCCGGCAATTCAGTCTTTTAAATTGATCTTTCGCCGCAGCGTATACGTTGGCTTGGATTGCGCTTCGTGATACGTGCGCATTACCTGCTCGGCAATTAACCCCAACAGGATCGAGTTAAATCCCATCACGAACAGCATGGCTCCCATTTGGAGCAATGGCGAGCGGATCAAATGCTCCCCAATGGTGAAGCGCCTGATGATCAGAAAGATCACGTCCAAAATTGACAGCAGGATCAACCCCATCCCAACGGTACCAAAGATATAGATTGGCTTTTGAGAGTATGAGATCAAATATTTCACGGTGAAAAGGTCCAGCGTCACTTTAATCGTTCTTTCTAACCCGTACTTTGCTTTGCCAAATTTCCGTGGATGGTGTTGTACCGGCACCTCAATGATCTTGGCACCGACCGAAGATGCATAGGCGGGGATGAAACGGTGCATTTCCCCATACAAGCGGAAACCGGTCAGCACCTCCCGCCTGTAAGCTTTTAAGGAGCAACCGTAATCGTGTAAATGAACGCCCGTTACCATGGAAATTAATTTATTTGCAACCTTGGAGGGGAGCGTCCGGGTGACAAAAGTATCCTGCCGGGAAACCCGCCAACCGGATACAAGATCATAACCCTCATCCAGCTTAGCCAACAGCATCGGAATATCTGCCGGATCATTCTGCAGATCGGCATCGATCAACACAATCACCTCTCCGGTGGAATGGTCAATCCCTGCTGAAATTGCTGTGGTTTGCCCATAATTGCGGCGGAATGCCAACACCCTGGCGTGTTCCTGGTCTTCTGCCGCCAATGCTTCCAGCGTGACCAAACTATCGTCCTGGCTGCCGTCATCTACATAGATCACCTCCCACATCACTGAGACCTGGGACATGGCGTCGCGGATTTTTTGATGCAAAATCGGCAGAGATTGAGCTTCGTTATATACGGGGACTATGATTGAAACATCCATGATTCTCTCTCTAAAAAGGATGGGTGAATTCTAACACCCTTTTACGCTTCCCGGCCTGTCATACGGGCATCCACCGCAAATGCCCCCTGCCCATCTTCCATCACGACCAGCGGATTGATCTCAATCTCCTGGATTTCCGGAAAATCCGCCATCAAACTTCCCAATTTCACCAGAGCATCCCTCACAGCACCAGCATCTGCTTTCGCAAAGCTGCGGAAGCCACCTAGCTTTTTCCCTGCCCATGTGTTCTCCAACAAATAATCTAAATCATGCGCAGTTGGAGGAGCAATCGAAAATTGTATGTCCTTCAGACCTTCAACTTCCACGCCGCCGGAACCGAACATGATCATCGGGCCAAACACCGGGTCACGGATGGCGCCAATGATCACCTCCTGCCCTTTTCCCGCCATTTTCTGGATATGGACGCCAAAGCGTTCACCAGTTTGGAGTTGTGGGGTGATCTTTTTCTGCAAGGCAAGATAACTTTCCCGGACAGCCTCATCTGAATCCAGGTTCAAAATGATGCCTCCAACATCGGATTTGTGGGAGATTCCTTCCACACCTACCTTCATCACTACCGGGTACCCCAGACCAATTGCATGCGCCACAGCTCCCTCCGGGGAATCCGCAAAACGCAAACCTAATACCGATAACCCGGATAACTCAAGTATATTACTTGTGACATCAGCAGGAATAAAACTGCCATCCAGGGTCTGCGCCTTTATCAGGGCGCTAATTGCACTTTTAGCTCCTGGAGATGGCTGGTGGACGAGTTCCTGAGCATTAATCCCCGCATTTTTCGAGGCTTGCCAAAGTGCAGAAAGTGCACTGACAGCGTCTTCAGGGAATGCATACTCAGCAATATGTGCATCCCTTAATCGTTTGATCCCCTCTTCAACCAGCCGGCTGCCCATAAAAGAGGCCACAACCGGTTTGGATGTTTTTTTAGCCACAGCAATCAACTGATCCGAAATATCTTCCGCTGCGAACATCGGCGGCGGCGGGGCGATCACCAGAACCATATCCACACCAGGGTCTTCTGCCAGCAACTCCAGGCATGCGCCGTAAATTTGTGGAGAAGCAGAAGCCAGCATATCCACCGGATTTTGCAAAGAGGCTGCATCCGGGAGTATTTCCGCAAGACGCTTTATTGTCTCCTCACTGAAAACAGCCGCCTGCAGTACATTTTGTTCAAGCGCATCGGCAGCCGTCACCCCTGGACCGCCTGCATTGGTCAGAATTGCCACCCGGTTATTTTTTGGCGGCTGGCACCAGGCTAACGCCTTTGCTTTCATAAACAGATCTTCGATGGTTTCCACCCGCTGGACGCCAGCGCGCCTGAACGCCGCAGCATAGGCCGTATCCGAACCAGCAAGCGCTCCCGTATGAGAAGCTGCTGCTTTCTTCCCAATAGCGGAACGGCCTACTTTAAGCGCTAACACTGGTTTGTTCTTGCTTGCCTGACTAGCTTTTTGGATGAACTTTCGTCCATCCTGGATGCTTTCCAGATACAAGGTCAGCACTTTTGTATGAGGTGATTGGGCTGTAGGCAGCAGCACATCTGATTCAGTCACGTCCATTTGGTTGCCCAGGCTGATCACCCTGGAGAAACCAAATCCCTGCCCTTTCACCCAATCGATCATCGCTGCGCCTAATGCGCCGGAGTGCGTTATAAAGGCAATCTCCCCTGCTTGCGGCATGGGCGGCTGGATAAAGGTGGTATCCAGCGGTGTGTGGGTATCCAAAACCCCAATACAATTCGGGCCAATCACGCGGATGCCCTGTTCCCGGGCAATCCGCTGGCAAGCCGCTTCGATCTCGGCGCCTTCTTTGCCGCTTTCCCTGAACCCGCCGGTCAGGATGATCACATGACGGATCCCCTTATCACCACACGCGATTAAAGTCTCGGGGACCAATTTTGGCGGAACGACAATCAGCCCTAGATCAACATCACCGGGTAACTCTTCAATTGATTTTAACAGAGGACGATCAAATAAAATTCCCCCGCCTGGATTGACCAAATAGATATCCCCTCTAAAACCGCTCCCGATCATATTCCTGGCAACGCCATACCCTAATTTATCCGGGTTGCGGGATGCGCCAATGACCACTACACTTTCCGGCTCAAAAAAAGGTCGTAAAGGATTCATTCAACTCCTCGAAAATAACGCGTCAGATCACATTATAGCGGAAGTTCACAAATCCCGGCGGAGAGTCTCCTCCCTGATTTATTAAACCAAAAAAGGCTGTTGGGAACAGCCTTTTCAGTGGCGAGGGAGAGACTTGAACTCTCAACCCACGGCTTATGAGTCCGTTGCTCTGCCGATTGAGCTACCTCGCCTCTAGCCGAAAAAGTTTACTATACGCCGCCTTCTTTGTCAATTATTTTACTGGAGTATGGCGTAGGTAGACGAAATATTCTAATCCTTAGTCATATTTCGATGATTGAATAAGGAAATTTCATCCCCCGAGCAATTCCTTCAGGAATTTTCAATTGCACCGAGCGCTTTTAGTGTTTCAATCTGTGCAAAGCTGAGACCTGAAATTCTGGTGATGTTCATACCTTCATAAGGCTTTCGAACCAACATGGATACTTTGATTACCTGATTATTGATATCCCAAATAAAGATCTCTCCCCGTCTATCGCCAACCGCCAATAATGTCCCCTGCCAATTAAATGCGAGAGATGTAATTGCACAATCAGACATTGATTTCCTGGA
>QKGK01000148.1 GCA_003250455.1 Chloroflexota bacterium
CACCTCAACCTCTGCCTGTGCCCGCTGGGTTTCCAGCCAGGTTTCCACTGCCTTCTCCTGCAGGGCCAGACGCAGCTCAGATGAAAGCGGGTAGTTATCCTGCCTATCCAGCATGATCATGATATGGTACCCGGCTTCGGTACGGATTACCGGGCTGAACCCGCCCGGCTGGAGCGCAAAGAGCGCTTCTTCCAGTTCCGGGTAGATCAACACACCGCGCGGCAGCCACCCCAGGTAACCGGTATTTTCTGCATCGTTGTTGGCTACCACCTGCTCTACCGGCACTCCGGCATCCAGCTGGCTGTAGATGCGCTCCGCGGCGAAATCATCATAAAACAACAGCTGCCTGGCGCGCACCTGTTCCATAGATTCGGGAACGGCTGCGGCCAGCTGGTCACGCTGCCAGGCGGCTTCAATTTCCCAGGGAAGTTCCTGCTGGAAGCTCTCTTTCGTGTATCCCTGGTCACTCAGCCATGTATTGAACGCCTCTTCCCCTCCGGCCTGCCCGGTAAGGTCGGCCAGCTTATCCGCCACCATCTGGGCATCAGCGGTAAACCCTGCCACCCGGGCGGCCTGTGAGAGCAAAGCCCGGTCTACCAGCGCTTGCAAAGCCAGCTCCTCCGGGGTTTGGTCCTCCGCCAATAGCTGCGGATAATCCTGCAGCGCCTGGTTCAACTGCGTCAGGCTGGCATCCAGGCTGGCCTGGAGGATTTCCTCCCCATTGACCCGCGCAGCAAGCGGCACAGCCTCTGTCGGCTCGGTGGTCGGCGTCGGGGGTTCTGCCTCCACCACGGGTGCAAGCGTTTCGGTCGCCGCGGGAATGGCGGTCTCAATTTGAGGGGAGTTCAGGGTGCACCCTGCCAAAAGCATCAGGGTGGTAAAAATCAGCGTAAGAGTTAGAAGTTTTTTCTCGTTCATGTCATTCTCATAGATGGGGTTTTCCCCGCAAATTATACCTTCAATCTCCCAATCAAGGAAAATCCCCCCACTTTTGTTATTTTCTGAGGCAATTCATACAGTTGAAGATAAATTCTTGATAAAAATTTGACGTTCCCGGCCAAAAAACCTGTATAATGAACTTTAACCCGGTTTCGGGTATCAAGTGTTGGTGATCTTGGATCAAATCTGAGGAGCGATTATGTCTTCTACTGACATTCAAACCATCCGCCATCTGCAGCAAGAGAATATTCGCCTGAGAAGTGAAAATAATTCTCTGAGGAATTATGTTGAACGCCTGCAGCGCGGGCTAACAGCGCTGGTGGACCTGCAAAAGAGCATCGACAAGATCGGCCCGGATACAAATATATTCATCCTGATCCACCAGCTGCTGGAAGCAGCATTGCAAGCCGCCGACTCGGGTAACGGCTCGCTGCTGCTGTTGGATGAAGAGACCAGCGAACTGGTTTTTGTGGAAGTGATTGGCGACGCCCGCGAAAAGCTTCTCAATTACCGTTTACCCAAAGGGGAAGGCATCGCCGGTTGGAGCGTAGCCAAACGCGAGCCCCGGCTGGTGGTCAACGCTCAAGCGGAGCCAATCTTCAGCGCCAGGGTCGACAGATATACGGGTATGGAAACCCATTCGATGATCTGCGTGCCCCTGCTGGATGGAAAACGGCGGTTAGGTGCGATCGAAGTGGTCAACACCCGCTCTGGCGGGCCATTTGTCCAGGCCGATTTTGAAGTGCTGCAGCTGGTGGGCAAGCTGGCCTCTCTGGCGATCATCGCCATCGAAAATTCTGTCGTCGAAAACGAATAAAATAGTTGCTCTATTGCAGTTTACCAAACGCTTGCATGCAGCGGAGTACCATTTGCAGCGTATTTTTCTCCCGTGTAACAGAAAAATTTCCAACATTTAAATATTTTGGAAATGAACATCTTTTGGGTATACTAGTAGTAATTGGTACGAAGGGACCTAAGCCAAATCTGGATGTACGATACCACTGGTCGTTCGAGAGTGGTGTGATCATCAAGTGCCTTTAGGTTTCCAAAACAATAATGCTGCTTCAAAACGTGCCCGAGGTAGAAGAAGAGAATGGTGACATCAATTGAGCTTGAAGCCCAACTGGACCAGGTGGGGCAGGATGCCCATCGATTGAGATTTCGCGACCCTGCACTGGCAGTGCAACTCTGTCTGGATATCATTAACCAGGCAGAAGAATTCGAAAATGCCTCCCGCTCCCTGAAAAACCAGACCGGCCGACTCAAGCTTCAGCTTTCCTCTCTTTATATCCGCCTGATCGCCTACGACAGAGCCCTTTCAGAAGCGCTGGAAGCCTACACCATCTACGAAGAGATCGACCTTTCCAGCGGTGTGGCCCGCAGCTTCAATGCCCTGGGCCTGGCGAATGTCCACCTGGGCACATATGCCGAAGCGCTGGAACACCTGCTGAATGCCCTGAGGTTCGCCACCGAGATGGAAGACGATTCCCTGAGGGCTACGGTGCTCAACAACCTCGGCCTGCTTTATATCCGCATGGAAGAATACCAGCAGGCATTGGAATACCTGACCAAAAGCCTGGAACTGGCCTCCTCCCTGCAAAACAAAGAAATCGAAGCTGACCTGCTGGAAAATATCTGCGTGGCTTATCTCAACCTGGGGAAGTTCAACGATGCACTGGCACACAGCCAAAGAGGCATCGTGCTGTACCAGCGTTCGCAAAACCGTTTTGGTGAAGCCAATGCGCTCAGCACCGCTGGCGAAGTATATGCTGCCATGGGCCATACCATCGAGGCCTTGCGCTACTTTCAGCGATCATTGCAGATCTGCCAGGAGATTGACTTCGTGCAGGGAACGGCCAATGCCCATTTACTGATCGGCAATATTGAATTGCAAAGCGGCGACCTGGATAACGCCTTACGACACATGGTCCAGGCGATCGAAGATGCAGAAAAAGGGCAGGATACCAACCTGATCTTCCGGGCGCATTATCACCTTTCCAACATCTACCGCCAGATGGAAAACTACCAGATGGCGCTCTCCCACTACGAAAAATTCCACCAGATCAAGGAAAGCGTTTTCAACGAAGATATGACCACCAAGATCAGGAGTCTGGAGATCATGCACCGGGTGCGGGAAACCCAGCAGGACAGCGAGATCTACCGCCTGCGCAACGTGGAGCTGACCCGCGAGATCGAAGAGCGTAAAAAAGCGCAGTCCAAACTGGAACGCATTGCCACGCTGGATCCGCTCACCGGTTTGCTCAACCGGCGGCACTTCTTCGAGCTCACCCAGCAGGAACTGGACCGCTCCCGGCGCTATGACCGCCCCCTTTCTGTCATCATGATGGATATCGATCACTTCAAACAGGTCAACGACCATTTCGGTCACCTGGTAGGAGACCGGGTGATCGTGGAAGTGGCCCGCCGGATTCAAAAAGCGCTGCGCCGCATAGACCAGGCCTGCCGCTACGGAGGCGAAGAATTCGCCATCCTGCTCCCCGAAACTACCCTCACACAGGCCGAAATGGTCGGAACGCGCCTATGGCAGTTGGTTTCCCGGCAGCCCACCGTCAGCGGGGAGCTTAAACTCAAGATCACCGTCAGCGTAGGGGTAGCCACCTACCATCAGGAAGGCATCATTGCGGTGGATACGCTCCTGGACCGCGCCGACAAAGCCATGTATTATGGCAAGCAGCACGGCCGCAACCGTGTGGTGATCTATAATCAAATGATGAATGGGACCGGCAGTCTCAACGACCTGTAGGCTAATCCCCCCTGGATTCCCACTTTCGCGAAAATAACATAAATCTAATCAACAGACGCGTCATTCCCGCATGTCTTAAGCGGGAATGGGAATCCATCTCCCCTTTCTGATGAATGCGATTATATCGGATGAAATCCGGCGCTGAAATTCGGGCTATCAGTAATCTTGTTTTGGCGGCAAGGTAAACCAGACAAACGCCTGATCTTCGGGGGAAAGGATAGAAATATCTACATCAAACATATAGGACTCATCCGCCCACCCATCTGTCAGCACCTTGTAAGCCTGGTTAATGTACCGCTCGACTGTCGCTGTTTCTACGTAGAGTTCCTCAGCAGCCAAAGAAGCCCGCATGCCAAAGAATACCCGCAGCCAAAAGCTCTTGATGATCTGCGGGGTCAGGCGGGGATTGGGCTTCCACACCGGGATGACATGGGCGCGCCTGGGGCCAAAGGTGAATTCGGAGGGCAGCAGGTCAAAAATCTGGGGGGAGACCACCAGGCCGGTATGTGCAGCATAGCTGATAGCAGAGACCATCTCCATACGGACTTCATTTTTGATCAGAAACCCATTGACATTATGCTGCATGGCCGTTTCGATCACCTCGCGCTGGCCGTATTGGGAATTACACACGATCACTGCCTCAGGCGCTTCCTGCCGGATGGCAGTCAGCATCTCTTCCACCGGCATGCGTGTAGAGGCGTATTCCACATCCACGATCACAATATCCGGCTGACCTTCTGCACGGATCCCTGCAAGCAAATTGCGCGGGGTATCCGCCTCTACGGTCACCGTGGTGCGCGGGTCGCGCATCACCAGGGCGGTGTTCCATTTGAGCGCATAAAAATCATCGTCCATCAGGGCGACTTTAAAGGGAAACTTCACTTTTGGCATCGG
>QKGK01000205.1 GCA_003250455.1 Chloroflexota bacterium
TTGCGGAAGGAGAAGCGCACAAAGGCGGTCTCATCCGGGGAGGTGTACTTGGAGAACCGGCGCATGAAAGTGCGCTCGGCGAACACCTGCGGATTGAGCATATTGGGCTCCGCGAACGCCAGGATACCGCCCGGTTTCAGCATGCGGTGGATGACCGCCAAAGACTCTTCGATCATCAGGTGATGCAGCACGGACGAACCGATGACCGCATCGAACGGCTCGGACAGCGAGACCTCCTCAAAACGCTGGCACAGGAACGTCACCTGTTCCTGGGGCAGGCCGCGCGCTTCCGCCAGTTCGATCAGGTCGGGAGAAATATCCACCGCTAAAATCTGCGCCCCGCTGGCGGCGAACATCTCGGTAAAATTCCCGGAGCCGCAGCCGATCTCCAGCGCCCGCACGCCCTCTCCCAGGCGGGCCGCTTCCGTTACCAGCCCGCTGCGCCGCCGGGCGCGCAGCTTGCCTGCCGGGGTCCCCCACCCCCAGATCAGCTCAGGGGTGCTTTCTGCAATCAGCTTGCCGTGCGCAATCTCGTGCGCTGCTTTTTCGTTCGCTTCAGAATCCATAATTTTTCCCTACACAAATTTAATTCGCCGGGCAGCAAAGCCCACCATTTTTAGCAGCAGCCAGCCATGCCGCCAGCGTTTGATATTGGTCTCGCCGTAGGTGCGCGCCTGGTAGCGCACCGGGAAATCGATCAGCTTGCGGTTGAGCTTGACCGCCCCCAGGATCAGATCGAAATCGCCAAAGGGGTCGAAATCGCCAAAGTAAGCCCGGTTGGCGGCGATCAGCTCGTAATCCCGCCGCCACAGCACTTTGGTACCGCACAGCGTATCCTTGATCTGCTGGCCGATCAGCCAGGAGAAGACCATGCTGAAGGCTTTGTTGCCAATAAAGTTGAAGAACCGCATCGCCTGTTTTTCCATCGGGTAGACCAGGCGCACGCCGTTGATGAACTCGCCTTTGCCCATCACGATCGCATTGACAAAGCCCGGCAAGCTCTCCGGCGCAACCGACAGATCGGCATCCAGGATCATCAGGATATCGCCCTGAGCGCGGCTGTACCCTGCCCGGACGGCATCGGCTTTGCCTTTCCCCGGCTGCTTGAGCAGCACCGCGTCCCGCTCTCCGGCAGCGATCACCGCTTCGATAGCAGCGTAGGTGTCGTCTTTGGAATGCCCTTCCACAAAGATCAGTTCGGTGCCAGCCCCCATTTCGGGTATCCGCCGGTAAATCTCCGGGATGTTGCCGGCCTCATTGCGCGCCGGGATGACCACCGAGACCCTGGGTTTTTCTCCATCCTGTTCGGGATCAGGGATGGGACGCGCTATGGTGAAGTTTGCCAGCGACAGGTCCTTGAACGGCCACAACCGGGCCAGAAACTGATTGGAAAGCGGCTCCAGCAGCGGCACGGGCAGCGGCAGCAGCACTTCCTGCCAGCTCCGGATGCTTTCAAAGCCGGTCAGCGTCAGCAGGTTGTCCAGGTCCCTGGAGGTCAGCCAGTTCTGCTCCAGGTTGGGCTTTGCCAGATGAAGCAAGCGGGCGGCAGCCAGCGGGAGCTCCCACACGCGGCTGTAATAGTTCAGGACCAGGCGCGTCTGCGGGAGACAGTATGGCTTCACCTGTTCCAGCACACCGGCTACATCCCACAGGTCATTGACCAGGTCCGAAAGGATGATCCAATCGAAAGTTTGCTCTCCCAGGTCGAGGTTGTGGGCATCCGCTTCCACGAAGGTGACATCAGGATGGCTGGACTTTGCCCGGGTGATCATTTCAGCGGAAAAATCCACCCCGACAGCCGTTTCAGCGTCCAGCGAGGCCAGCAGGTCCCCCTGACCGCAGCCGACTTCCAGCACCCGCTGGCCGGGAGAGATCAGAAAGCGGTAGACCTGCTCAAGCCGCCGGGCGTAAAACCGCCCCCAGCTCTGCCAGGAATCCATCTCCCGGGCGACCGCATCCCAATGACGGATGCGCGCCTGGGAATAGGCCGTAAAGGCAGCATGTGTAGCGGGAGTTTGCGTGCTGTTGAGGGTCATCTTGGCTTCTTTAGAATCAGGCGGCAGCTCATTTTCCGGGGATACGCTGGTAGATGCGGATATCCGGGTTAAGGAAATATGGGGCTATTTCTGGCAGATACCAGGGCAGGCGGTATTCAAAGACCTCAATCAGTTCATAATTGGTCTCGCCAGCCAGCAGGCGGTTGAAAAATTCGCATTCGTTGAGGTGTCCCTGGCAGATGAAATCATCTTCCAACCGGTCATAGGTGAAGCTGTCGATAATAAAATACTGCGGCTTGCGCTTCTCGATCCCCGCTTCACCAAAATTGTACTCAACGCCCTGCTCGGCAAGCACCTCCCTTTCCTCGTCCCATTTAAAGAAATGGATCGGGTAGGGCTTCTCGGCCGTAAAATATTTACGGTCGATTGGCGGAGGGTAAAGGGTATATTCAATGATGGCATCCTGCGGCAGATTGGCCACATACTCAGAGGCGGGCAGGCGGGCATCGTTGAAAAACAGCAGGTCCACGCTGACCACCCGCAGCATGGAATACCCTACCACCAGCACACACAGGACCACAATTTCGCGCTGCAAGGCGCGGGCACGCGGGAACTGCTTCGCTTCCACCCAGCGGTAGACCCACTGGACGAACAGCGCAGACAATACCATCACAAAGGGCACCAGCGGGAGGAAATAACGCTGCCGCCGCAAAAAGCTGATCAGCAGCGGAAAATCGACGATCAACAGGATGATCAGGAAGACCAGCAGCGCATCCACGCTGCTGCGCGCTTCGGTTTCCTTGCTGCGGGTCTGGCGCACCAGGCGGACAACCGCTGCCACGAATGCAGCCATGAACAGGATGAAGACCGGCAGCCCGATCACTTCTATCAGCGTGCCCCACTGCCCGACCAGCCCGATGACCGAATCCGGGCTGAGCTCGTAGGTATTGGAATTGAGGAAGGCCGGGATCATGCGCTTAAAATACCAGGAAGTTGCCAGCAAGGCCCGCGGCGTGCCGATGCCATAGCCCAGCACGGTCAGCACCAGGCCGATGAAGACCGTCTCCGCGGCCCGCAGGAAGTCCCGGCGCAGGTTGCGCCACTCCGCGTATAAAAAGACCAGCATCGGAGCGGCTACCAGCGGGATGCCGTTATACTTGCTCGAGATGCCCATCCCGACCGCCAAAAATGCCAGGTAGAGCCAGCCGCGCCGGTGTGTCTGGACATAGTGTACCAGGAAGACCGCCACAAGGGTGGTAAAGAAAGCCAGGTAGATGTCGTTGTGGGCAAAGCGGGAATCTTCCGCCATCTGGTTGTTGGTGATCATCAGGATGCCAGCCAGCAGTGCGGTAAAGATGCTCCCGCCAGCCTTGCGGGTGAGGTGATAGGAGAACGCCACCATCAGGCTGCCCAACAGGACGGAGGTCAGCCGGGCTGCCAGATAGATATCGGCGTTGGTGCCTTTGAACCACAGCACCACATTGGCCACTCCCAGCATGACGTATTTTGGCAGCGACGGGTAGAGGAACTGTTCCGTGTCGAACTGATAGCCCTGGTTCAGATGCGCAAAAACGTACTTGACCACTTCGTGCGGATGCAGGCGGGTGGGCAATCCCCAGGAAGTTCCTGGAGCTGTGACAGCGAAAAATACCACCACCAAAAGGATGGGGATGTACTTTTCGTATTTGTTTAGAAAATCAGAAACCTTCTCCATCTCCGGTCCTCCTGAGCCCGCTCGGCGTCTGCTAATTTAACTATATCCTCATCCATTCGTCAACATACGCCGGATTTCGTGCGTGGTTAATAAAGGGGAGCGGTAATAAAATGTTGGGATTGCCGCGATACGCGGCACTTGCATCGGCATAATTGATGTATTATTTATATAGTAGAGCGTTCTCTCGGGGGACACGCTCAGCAGGGGAACAACCTAAAAGGAGTTTATGATGCTGAAAGAAGTGCATGACCACATCACCAGTGAACTCAACCAGGGGGCCCGCACCGATACCATCTTCGTCATCACCGCGATTGCCTTCAACCTGATCGTCCTCGGCGTTAACTCCGGGATTGCCGGCAGCGCCACCGATTCCTACAACCGGAATACCACCAGCGAAGACATTATCCTGGTGGTTTTCACCATCCTTTTACTGCTGGTCAACGCCATCTCGATCACCGCCCTCACTGTGGGCAAAACCACCCGCCAGAAGCTGATCAACGGGCTGATCAAGATGTATCAGGACAACGATGTAGACAAATACTACGACACCGACCTGCTGGGCAACTACAATGTGCGCTACACCCTCTTCACCGGGGTGATCGTCTGCCTGGCGATCACGGCCATCATCGTCCCCCTCATCATCCGCCTGACCAATTGATCATCGAACATAAGGATGCCAAGGCTTTTTTTTATTGCACACGGTTCTGCTCAATACCCGCTGAGGAGCTTACAGAGATAAAAATGGCTGATGAATTTTCGCTGGTGGATATATGGGTTGGAAGTTTCCCCTCCAAATTTGTCTTCACGCAATATTTTGAAGAGCAGTATCTGGATGATGACGCACCAATCAATGGATTTGCGGCCGATCAGGGTGTATTGTTTTAC
>QKGK01000434.1 GCA_003250455.1 Chloroflexota bacterium
AAAGCGTGCAGTCCGGTAAGATCGTCTCCATCAACGGGGAAGAACTGGGAGAGCATAACGGGCTGGCCTTTTACACCATCGGCCAGCGCAAAGGGTTGGGAATCGCTCACCCCGAACCGCTGTATGTCATCCGCAAAGAGCAGGCCAGCAACACCTTGGTGGTCGGCACGCGTGACGAAATGGGTGAGACCTCCCTGACTGCCGGACCGGTCAATTGGGTTTCCGGCATCTCTGAAAGTGAACCATTCGAAGGCGAAATCAAAACCCGCTACACTGCCGGTTTCGAACCGGGGCGCATAACTCCTCTGGACAATGGCAAGATTAAGGTAGAATTTAACCGTCCCCTGCCGGATATTACCCCGGGGCAAGCCGCTGTGGCCTACCGCGGCGAAGAAGCCATTGTCAGCGGGATCATCCAGGGTGTGAACACACCGGAACAATCTTTTAATCCAGTCAGGTTAGTAACATGACCCTACCAGCAATTCTTCTCGGTTCGCTCATTGCCGCTTTCTACGGCGCACTGTTCCACTTTATTCGCGGCGGCGGCGCAGGCAGGCTGATCCTGTTCCTGGTGGTCGCCATGATCAGCTTCTGGTTTGGACACACGCTAGCCAACATCATCGGGTTTACCTTTCTCAGCATTGGGGCTATCCGGGTAGGGCTGGCTTCACTGGTTACACTGGTGGCGCTGATCGCCGCCGAGTGGCTCAGTGCGGTGGAAGCCAGACCGATGGAATAAGCCCATGCCCACCGCGCTTCGCCAGGAATCTCTTTATGCAAAAATTGGCGACCTGGTTCACCTATTAGGACAGAAGGATACCCATTTTGTCTTTACACTGGAACCCGGCATCACCTTCCAGACCCACCTGGGAATGATCCCACACGAAGAGATCGCCGGTCAGCCCTGGGGAAGCCGTGTGCGCACCCACCTTGGCAACACTTTTATCTTGCTCCAGCCGCAGCTGGACGACCTGCTGAGGGACATCCCCCGCCAGACACAGATCATGTACCCTAAAGATATCGGCTACGTACTCGTGACCATGGGCGTGGGGCCAGGAAGCATCGTGCTGGAAGCCGGCACCGGCTCCGGTGCCCTGACCACCGCCCTGGCTTACATGGTCGGGGATACCGGTAAAGTGATCTCCTACGAGCGTAACCTAAAATTCCACAATATTGCCCGGCAAAACCTGGAAAGGTTCGGCCTCAGTCACCGGGTAGTGTTCAAAAATCAGGATATTGCGGACGGGATTGAAGAAGAATACATCCACAGCATATTCCTCGACCTGCCCAACCCGGAAGACTATATCCACCTGGTGCGCCCGGCGCTGATTCCCGGCGGCACATTGGGCTGCCTGCTCCCCACCACGAACCAGGTCTCCAACCTGATCACTGCCCTCAAACGGCACAATTTTGAAAACATCGAGATATCCGAGATGATGCACCGCTATTACAAACCCTCCGCCACCCGCCTCCGCCCCGAAGACCGCATGGTCGGGCACACCGGCTTCCTGATCTTCACCCGCAAAGTGGGCTTATATTCCGAATCCACCCCGACAACATCCACACCATGAATGCCAACCTGCTCACCCTGGAAAACATCACCCAATCGCTAAAATCCCAGCCCTTCAGGCCAGTCTACAACCGCTACCCCTCCGGACTCCTGCGGGGAGACCCGCGCCCTGCTGCGGTACTGATCCCCCTAATCTGGGTGCAGGATGCCTGGCAGGTGCTCTTTATCCGCCGCACGGAAGTGCCCGGGGACATGCACAGCGGCCAGGTGGCGCTGCCCGGGGGAAAACGGGAGGAGGATGACCCCAGCCTGCGGGATGCCGCCCTGAGAGAAACACAGGAAGAACTAGGCATCCACCCGGGGGATGTCACCATCCTGGGACAGTTAAACGAATTCTTATCGATTTCCAACTTCCGGGTCACGCCTTTTGTCGGCACGCTCCCCTGGCCATCCACCATTCAGATCGATCCCAGGGAAGTCGCCCGCTGGTTCTCTATTCCGCTGGCATGGCTGGCTGACCCCGCCAACCGCAGCACCTCCTACCGGGAACTGCCCAGGGGAATGGGCAAGGTCGGCGTGATCTATTTTGACCGCTACGACGGGGAACTGCTCTGGGGGCTTTCCGCCCGCATCATCACGGAGTTGTTGGATACCCTTGGATTAAACCATCACAAATCTCATCCATAAGCGTTCCATCCTCTATCCCATCCTCAGTAACTTCCTTTCCTGAACTCCCGTCTGCGCGTGAGTAACACGGATATGTTTCATTGCGATGCCACGAAGGGGCAGAAGCAATCCTAGAGACTGCTTCGCTGCGCTCGCAGTGACACGAGACCGATGACCTCATACTAATAACCTCTCATTCTATTTCCAAATGTCGTTCCCGCTGAATCGAGCTTGCTCGATCTTTTTGGCGGGAACCCATCTTTTCACTTTCTCCTAATCTTAGGCGGCAAACGAAAAAAGGACGGCCACCGCAGCAGCCATCCTTTTTTTGTATAAAGAGGTTTTGTCAATTATTCGACTGACTGCGCTTTGCGCTTATTGCGGCGGCGGCGTACCAGGGCAACCACACCCCAGATGATCAGGCCAAAGAAGACCAGCCAGGGCAGCACTGCAATGCCGAACACGATCATGAAATCTGCAAACCCTTTTAGGCTATCCAGCAGGTTTTCCACTGCCCGCCGCACGGTTTCAGCGGGTTTCCAGCCGGTATCGATCGGTTCGCTCAGTTCGTAAGGCACCAGCGAAATATTGATCCGGGAAAGCGCTGCCGACTGGGCCAGGTAGTTAAGCCTCCCCTTGAGGGCTTCCAGTTCCGCTTCGCGGCGGGCAAGCTGTTCCTCAGCGTTGAGCAGGTCTTCGGTGAAGTCTGCGCCTGCCATCAGTTCCTGCAAGCGGTCAATGGAAATTTCCAGCGCATCGATGCGGCCTTCCAGGTCTACATATTCTTCCGTCACATCCTGGGAATCCTCATTGCGGTCTTCCACAATGATCGCCATTTCTGCAATCTGGTCCATTACGGCATCAAAATCGCCAACAGGCACCCGGATGACCATGCTGATATAAGGCTGGCGGTCTTCACCGCGTCCGCTCTCTGCGCTGGTGACCACATAAGCGCCAGTTTCAACCAGCCGGGAGACAATCGCCTCGATCCGGTCGCGTGTGTCCACCGTATTGTCTACGGCGATGGAGATATTGCCTTCCTTGATGATCAGGCGGTTGATCACTGCAGCGCCATTGCTGCTGACCACAGCTTCGTCTGTGACGGTGTCAAAAGCTAAATTTGTATCCTTCCCAATTTCGCCTTCCGCATACGCCATATCATCTGCGTAGCCATAGGGAGGTTCTTCCATCGGGGCCATTCCATCGCTGGAGTTACCACCAAAGTCTGCAGTATTCATGGAATAGCTGGAACTTCCGATCATCGGCGAAAGGAACGCAAATACTAAAAAGGTCACAACACACAGGGCAGGCACGCCCAGCCCAACAGCAAGCCAAAAGTGTTTCTTTTTGACCGTCCAACGATTGAATAAGCGCATTTCCGACATGTTCTTCTCCTTCTCACATGGTTGAAATCAGTTTAGCAGAAAGCTTAGGGAGGTGCAACTGCTCATTCCCTAAACGCCGGGAAAGAATAATTGGTTCCCAAAGGAGGAATTAAAACGGGAAAAGCACCGGTAATGCAAACAAGGAGACTACCAGCATCAGCAGGATCATCGGCATACCCACCTTGAGATAATCCTTGAAGCGGTAGTTCCCGGCCCCCATCACCAGGGTATTGACCGGGGAAGCCACCGGGGAGGCAAACGCCATCGAAGCGGCAATTGCCACCGCCATCAGGAAGGCTTGAGGCTGCAATCCTAAAGTCTGGGCTGCCGCCAGCGCAATTGGCGCAACCAGCACCGCAGTCGCCGTATTGGAAAGCACCTGCGTGAACAGCGAAGTGACCAGGAACAAAGCCCCCAGCACTGCCAATGGGCCCAATCCGCCCAGCAAGGTAGTGAAGGAGTCTGCCGCCAGGTCGATCACCCCGGTTTTGGTCAGGGCGGTACTCATCGGCAGCATCCCGGCGATCAGGATGATCGACTTCCAGTCAATCGATTGGTAAGCATCATCCATGCTTAAACACCCGGTCAACACCATCGCAAGGGCAGCCAGCAAGCTGGCTGCGGCTACGCTCACCAGATTGGTGATCATCAACACCAGCATCCCGGCCATGATCAGCAAGGCAATCCCCGCCTTATTGCTGCCCGGCGCCCCCATGAATGCCTCTGGTTGACCCAACACTACAAAATCCCGCGGTGATTTCCGCAGTGAGAGGATATTCTCCCACGGCCCCTGCACCAATAAAATATCTCCAAACTGCAAATTAGTGGTTTTCAAATCCGGCGCTACATCTTCACCGGGACGAGAAATCCCCAGCACATTCAAATGGTGCAGCGTCCCGAAGCGCAGCTCGATGATATTCTTCCCAACAAGATTGGAGCGGGGAGGCAGCAGCACCTCGGCGATGCCCACCTCCTTGGTGATCAAATGGTTATCTTCCTCAGTATTGACGGGTCGC
>QKGK01000075.1 GCA_003250455.1 Chloroflexota bacterium
GCAACCATCGACACCATCCAGGCTCGCAACTTAATCCGCGCAATTGCTGCCGGTGCAGCCGCCCACTCCGATCACGGCCGGGATATGGCATTTACACTAAAAGCGGTTGCCAATGGTGAAGCCGAAGGGTATTACCTCCGGGATATCGCCAAATTACGCACAGTCGCTGCAATTTATGATATTCCGATCGAAGGGCGCTCCCCGGAAGAGATCGCCAACGATCTGGCTGATTTATATATTGCCCAGTTTGGTCAGCAGCGTGGCGAAGTTGTGCTAACCAAGCGAGCTCCCAAGAAGCGCCAGCAAATCTGGAAAGAACAAGGCGTCACACCTCGAGGTGTGGACCGTGAAGTAGTTGAAGCCCTGCACCGCACCCACATTGGAGACGACCAGGATGCTGTGCACCTCCTCACCCACGCCATCCGAACGTCCCTGGCCGATGGCTGGGGCGGCAGCTTGCTGGCCACTGATATCTCCGACATCCTCTTCGGTACGCCCGCCCCGATTCTCGGGCAGGCCAACCTAGGTGTGCTCAAAGACGATATGGTCAACGTGGTTGTCCACGGGCACGAACCAACCCTCAGCGAGATGATCGTTGCCGCTTCCCAGGATCCGGAAATTATCGAGTATGCACAAGCCGCCGGGGCCAAAGGCGTCAATCTCGCCGGCATCTGCTGCACCGCCAACGAGATCCTCATGCGCCAGGGTATCCCTGCCGCCGGTAACTTCCTCCATCAGGAACTTTCCATCCTCACCGGGGCTGTGGAAGCCATGGTCGTCGATGTCCAGTGCATCATGCAGGCTTTGGTCAAACTGGCAGATAACTTCCACACCAAAGTCATCACCACCTCCCCTAAGGTAAAAATCAAAGGGGCTACCCATATCGAATTCAACGAACACAAAGCTCTGACAATTGCCAAACAGATCCTCAAAGAGGCCATCGATAATTACAAGAACCGTGGGAACATCCATATTCCAAAAGGTAAAGAAGACCTCATCCCCGGTTTCTCTCACGAATACATCAATTACATGCTCGGCGGCAGCTACCGCTCCTCCTTCCGCCCGCTCAACGATGCCATTATGTCCGGGCGCATCCGTGGCGTTGCAGCCATAGTTGGCTGTAACAACCCCCGCAGCTCTCAGGACTACCTGCACGTCAAAGTGACCGAAGAACTGCTCAAGCAGGACGTTCTGGTCGTTGAAACCGGCTGCGGTGCAATTGCCTCCGCCAAACAGGGGCTTCTCCTTGGAGAGGCCGGCCTGGAAAGGGTTGGCCCTGGATTGCGTGAGATCTGCGAAACTGTCGGTATCCCCCCAGTCCTGCACATGGGTTCCTGCGTGGATAACACCCGCATCCTGACTGTCCTCACTCAAATGGTGGAAGAAGGCGGTCTGGGTGATGATATCGATCAAATCCCGGCAGTTGGCCTGGCCCCGGAATGGATGAGTGAGAAAGCCCTCTCTATCGGCACATATTGTGTTGCCTCTGGCGCTTATGTCATCTTCGGCGGCTCTTCTCCGGTCAGCGGTATGCCCGATAAGGTTTCCGACAGCGACCTGGTCGCCAATTACCTGATCAATGGTTGGGAAGAACTCTACGGCGGCAAGTTGGAATTTGTCCCCGACCCGGATGAAATGATCAAAAAGACTTTAGCCCATATTGACCAAAAACGCGCCGACCTCGGCTTACCGGCCTATGACCCAACCAAATACGGTAAAAGTGGTGACGAGCGCATGCTGCAATTTGAAGCCCTGCCCATCGAAGCCCGGCGTGTGGCCCTGTACGGCGAAACGGATTAGTGGAGGAAGAACATGTCGAAATATATCGCAAATCGTGCAATTAGAGGTGCAAATGCCCTGGTCGCTGAAGCAGAATTCATGCTTCAGCAAGCCATCGCTGAAAAAGGCGCAGATTATCCAGTCGCGTTTCCCAATACGGCTTACTATCTCCCTCTGACGTTCGCCATGACCAATCAGGCTGTAGAAAATCTTGGGCAGCTCAACAGCGTACTTAGCCATGCCCGAGAGCTTCTCCACCCCACACCTGCCGACAGAAAATGGACGCCCTATTTGGGCGAGACCCTCGATGGCGGTATGGCTACCCTTTTGGCTGCCGAAACCATTGAAGCAATCCGTTACATTTATGGATTACAGCCAGAACCTTATAAGGACTTTGTACTTTCGGGTGGAACCGCTCACACCAATGGAAATGGCTCCTCCGATGGGCTCACCGGCCACCTGAACGGGGCAATCGACGATATCCAGCTTCGTTCCTGGGGTATCCAGTTGGTGGACGGGCGTATGCCCGGCTTTGCCGCCATTGTCGGCGCTGCCAAATCCAATGAAGTAGCCGTCAAGATCGTCCGTGAACTCCAACGCCGCAACATCCTCACCTTCCTCTCCGGGAATGTGAATGGGCGCAGCATCATTGACCAGTTGCAGGAAGAAGGGGTCGAGCTCGGATACGACACCTACACCGTTCCCTTTGGTACCGACACCCTCAGCGCTATTTATGCCCTCGGGTTTGCTTCCCGCTCTGCCCTGACCTTTGGCGGTCTCAAACCCGGACAGGCGCGCGAGATTCTGATGTACAACCGGGAGCGCGTGTTTGCCTTCGTCCTCGCCCTCGGTGAGGTCGATGATCTCAAATACGCCGCAGCAGCCGGGGCGATCAACTTTGGCTTCCCGGTAATTGCGGATACCGTTATCCCGGAGATTCTCCCCACCGGCGTTACCCAATACGAACACGTTGTCAGCATGCCCTTCAATGAAATTGACGGGAAAGACGACCTTGAACGTGCCGAACGACTTGTACAAAAGTGCATTGAAGTGCGCGGGGTTAAAGTTCAGATTGCTGACGTCCCCGTGCCTGTTCCTTACGGTTCTGCGTTCGAGGGCGAGGTTGTCCGCCGCACCGACATGCGGGTGGAATTTGGCGGGAAGCGATCCCGCGCCTTTGAATACCTGCACATGGCCGACCTGGACGATGTGGTAGATGGCAAAATTGAAGTAGTTGGCCCTGGCTTTGAAGATTTGGACCCTCAAAGCTCCATGGACCTGGGCATCGTCATTAAAGTAGCTGGGCGCCAGATGCAGGAAGATTTCGAACCGGTGCTGGAACGCCAGATCCATTACTTTGTTAACGGTGCATCCGGTATCCAGCATATCGGCCAGCGCGACATTACCTGGATCCGTCTCTCCAACGCTGCAGTGGATAAAGGCTTCAATATCGAACACCTCGGCAAGATCCTGCACGCCCGTTTCCATGCGGACTTTGGTGCGATTGTGGACAAGGTGGAAGTCACCCTGTACACCGAACCATCTGATATAGAAACCTGGCTGCAAAATGCTCGTGAAGCCTACGACTACCGAAACAAACGCCTTGCAGACCTGACGGACGATGCTGTGGATGAGTTCTACTCCTGCACGCTGTGCCAATCATTTGCTCCCGACCACGTGTGCGTTGTCAGCCCGGAACGTCTGGGACTGTGCGGCGCATACAACTGGCTGGACTGCAAAGCCTCTTATAACATCAATCCTACCGGCCCCAACCAGCCGATCAAACTCGGACGCATCATTGACAATGACAAGGGTTATTGGACCGGCACCAACAATTACGCCGAACAAGCCTCTCATGGTGTGGTTCAGGAAGTCGCCATGTACTCGATCATGGAAAACCCCATGACCGCCTGTGGCTGCTTTGAGTGCATTGTGATGCTGGTTCCAGAGGCAAACGGCGTGCTGGTGGTCAACCGTGAAGATTCCAGCATGACCCCGGTTGGCATGACCTTCAGCACCCTCGCGGGCATGGCTGGCGGCGGTATCCAGACACCGGGTGTGATGGGTGTTGGGAAATACTATCTGGTAAGCCCCAAATTCATCTCTGCTGACGGCGGCTTCAAGCGCATCGTTTGGATGTCCAGCGTACTGAAAGAAACCATGGCGGATGAGCTGAGAGCAGTCGCCGAACGGGAAGGCGACCCCGACCTGATCGAAAAAATCGGAGACGAACGGGTTGCCACCACAGTGGATGAATTGCTCGCCTACCTGGAAGAGCACAACCATCCTGCCCTGATCATGGATCCGATTTTCTAGTCAGGGATACGTTCAGGTATACAGACACCATGACGAGTGAAATTTCCAAATCCTCCTCCCCAAAGCTGGTGCGAGACCTGATGACGGTCGGGGTAGTGACTTGCAGCCCCAAAACGCCGATCAAAACGATCGTTAAAGCTATCCTGGAAAAAGATTTGGAAGCCGTGGTAGTCCTGGACGCAGAAGGCCACGCCCTGGGCATCGTCGGACAGGATGAACTTGTCCACGCCTATGCCTTGGGGAATTACGAAAACCTTACTGCACAAGATGTAATGAAAGATGGAATCCCGCAGGTTCCGCCGGATATTCCGCTTGCCGTAGCCGCACAACTGCTGCAAGACCAGAACCTGCGGGTTTTCTATTTGACTCACCATGCCGCTGGGATCGAATACCCTGCCGCATTGATCACCTATAAACATTTTCTGCGTTTGCTGGAAATGAAAGAAATCGAAGAAATCGAAGATCTTGGGATTAAGGCAAAACGCCAGGCGCCTTTAGACGCTTTTTTTGAACGGCGCGATGCGCTCAAAGCCCAAAATAAAAACACGCATCTTGACTAAAACCAAGAGGAGATAACCATATGACCTTAGAATTACCAAAAGATAAATGGAGCGGGAAAGTCCAGGAAGTGGTCATCGGGGCAACCGCAGCAGACGGCGGCACCCGCAGTAATACCATTACTGTCGGCGGTGAAGCCACCATGCCCTTCATCCACTATGAAGCTGAGACACCTCACCGCCCGGTGCTTGCCCTGGAAATTCGGGATTCAAAACCCAACGATTGGTCTGAACTGCTGATGGAGTACTGGGGAGACACAGCCGAAGACCCTGCCAAATGGGCAAAAGCCGCGGAGGAAGCCGGCGCAGACATGCTGGTCCTGTACCTCAACCTGACCGACAGCCAAGGCAACCCCAACACCCCCCAGCAGGCGGAAGCAGCCACCAAAGCTGCACTCCAGGCCAGCGGACTGCCATTGGCAGTATATGGTACCGGCCAGGCTGACCTCGACAACGACCTTTTGGTTGCAGTTGCCAATGCCAGCCAGGGAGAACGGATTGTCCTGGGGATTTGTGAGGACAAAAACTACCGCACGATTGCCGCCACCGCTATGGCAAACGGGCATCTGGTCGTTGGCCGCGCCCCAATGGATGTGAACCTCTCCAAACAGCTCAATATTTTGCTGAAGGATACCGGAATTCCATTTGACCGCATCCTGATGGACCCCACCACCGGGGCACTCGGATACGGCATTGAATACGGGTTCTCCGTGATGGAACGCCTCAGACTGGCCGCCTTGCGAGGCGATGCCATGACCCAATCTCCAATGATCGTTGCCGTTGGTTTTGAAACCTGGAAGACCAAGGAATCCAAAGTTGGGGAAGACATTCCCGCCACCTGGGGAGCCTGGGAAGAACGCGCCATCACTTGGGAAACCGTGACAGCCATTGCCTTGATTGAGGCGGGTGCGGACATTATTGTCCTGCGCCACCCGGAAAGCCTCAAACGAGTTCGGGCCGTGATCGACAACCTTGTCGAAGCCCCCGAATTAGCATAGATATTGGAATTTTCACCACGAATGAATAAAGAGAGATGAAAAATGGCGTTATCCGGAATTGAAATTTACAAGCTATTACCAAAAACAAACTGCAAAGAATGTGGTTTTCCCACGTGCATGGCCTTCGGTCTTAAATTGGCAGCCAAGCAGGTAGAACTTTCCGCCTGCCCGTATGTCAGTGATGAAGCCAAAGCGCAATTAGCCGCCTCCTCAGAGCCGCCCGTGCGCCTGATATCCCTGAAATCTGACGGGCACAAAGTGGAAGTCGGGAATGAAGTTGTGCTCTTCCGTCATGAGAAGACCTTCTACAACAAGCCTGGGTTCTTTTACCTGGTACGGGACACAGAAGATACCGCCGCGATCACGGCCCGCGTGAAGGAAATCGATGCATACAGTGTCAACTACGTTGGCATTGACCTCACCGTAGACGGTTTTGCTGTCAAAGCAGATGCCGGAGACGGTGCCGCTTTTGCCAAAGCCGTGGAAGCAGTTCGGGCTGGTACCACCCGCCCACTGATCCTGATCGGTGGTTCTCCTGAAGTGCTGCGCAGCGGCCTGGAAAAACTGGCCGGGGAATCCGTCCTCATTTCAGCCGCCACCTCCGATAACTGGGAAGCGATGACCGCCCTTGCAAAGGAATTCAAAGCCAGCCTGGTGGTGGAAGCAGAATCCCTGGAACAGCTTTCTGAGCTGACCCCCAAGATCAAGGAAAAAGGTCAGGCAGATCTTGTCCTCAACCCTGTGGGACAGTCCTTCAACGACTCACTCCTCAAAAACGTAGTTATGCGCAAGATGGCCCTGGCGAAGAACTTCCGCCCCTTCGGGTTCCCGATCCTTTCCACGCCTTACCAGATGGGAGACCCCGCCCTGGAAGTCGCCATGGCAACCCAGGCAGTGGCCAAATACGGCGGCTTTATCGTGATGGAAAACTTCTCGCCAGAGACGATTTATGCGCTGCTGGTGCTGCGGGAAAATATTTTCACTGACCCGCAAAAACCGATCCAGGTCCAGGCTGGGCTGTACGAGATCAACGATCCTTCGCCGGAAGCCCCGGTATTGGTAACTACCAACTTCTCGATCACATACTTCTCTGTGGCCAATGAAGTAGAAAGCTCCGGGCTGCCCGGCTGGCTGCTGGTTGCTGATGCAGAGGGTATGTCTGTCCTGACTGCCTGGGCCGCCGGCAATTTTGACGCCGAACGGATTGCCAAGGACGTAAAACGGTTTGATGTGGAAAGCAAAATCAGCCATAAACGCATCATCCTCCCCGGTCACGTTGCCGTAATTTCTGGCGAACTGGAAGAGGAGCTACCGGGTTGGGAGATCAAGGTAGGACCACGCGAAGCCGTGGATATCCCTGCTTACCTGAAGCAAGCATTGTAAACCTTGCAAGGATAAGGACTACTGATGAGCAAAGTCCATAAAGTCACCTTTGATGATGCCGGTACGGTAGAGGTACCAACCGGCACCACACTCACCGAGGCTGCCCGTCTCGCCGGCATCACCCTCAACAATCCCTGTGGGGGGCAGGGGCGCTGTGGACGCTGTGTGGTCAAAATCAAAGAAGGAAATGTCCGGCGGAGAAGCACTTTACGTCTCTCCAGCCAGGACATTGGGGAAGGATACGCCCTGGCGTGCCAGTCAGTCATTGAGGACGACGCTGTCATATACGTCCCACCGCAAGAAAAAGTGGAACGCCGCCTCGTGACGGATTTAACTGCCCGCAAGGTCGAGATCCCGGCTGATTACGACTACCAAACCCAACAAACCATTAAAAGAATAAAACTGACTATTCCCCCTCCTTCTCTGGAAGATCAAACCGACGATTGGTCCCGTTTGCAGCGCGCACTGCTGCAGGAAACTGGTATTGAAAATATCCAGATTTCTCTTTCAGTGCTTAGCCAGATCGGGAACATCCTGCGGGATGGGGATTGGGAAGTAACTGCCATCGTTGAAGTTCCAGCAGAAGGGGCGCAGGCTTTTCCCAGATTGCTGGCGCTTTTCCCCATCCACTTTCCCGAAGAAAAGCCTTTATGGGGTGTGGCTGTCGATATCGGCACCACAACGGTAACCGTCTGGCTTACCAACCTGATCACCGGTCAGGTGCATGCGCAGGCAGCGGAATACAACCAGCAGATCCACCACGGGGAAGATGTCATCTCCCGCATCATCTACGACAGCAAGGAACATAACGAGGGGATCCTGCAATCCATGGTGCTCGAGACGATCAACACTCTGGTAGATCGGGCTTGCAAGCAGTCAAAAGCCAAACCAGACGAAATTTTTAAGGCCACCGTTGTGGGTAACAGCATCATGCTGCACTTATTGCTCAACATTCCTGCCAGCAGCATCCGCCTGACTCCCTTTATTACCGCGGCTAACCACATGCCCAACATCACCGCCGGCGAACTGAAGCTGAACATCCATCCCGAGGCTGGCGTCCATCTGCTCCCCTGCATAGCCAGCTATGTTGGCGCAGACATCACTGCCGGGGCATATTCCTCCGGAATTGCCACAACAGATAAGACTACCCTGTTTATGGATGTGGGGACCAACGGCGAGATGGTGCTGGGCAGTCAGGACTGGCTGGTTACCTGCGCCTGTTCTGCAGGACCGGCATTTGAGGGCGCAGGCGTGATCGATGGGATGCGTGCTACCAAAGGCGCTATCGAGGAAGTTTGGATCAACAGTGAAACGCTGGAGCCCAATATCCGGGTGATCGGAGGAGGAAAACCGCAGGGTTTATGCGGCTCCGGGTTGATCTCGCTGCTTTCAGAACTTTTCCTGGTAGGCATTGTGGACAAATCGGGCAACATCAACACCACCCTGGATACCCCCAGGGTACGCACTGGCACACATGAAGGTGAATATGTAATTGCCTTTGCCAAAGAAACTGTCCATGGCAAGGACATTGTCATCACCCATGTGGATATTGACAACCTGCTGCGAGCCAAAGCGGCCATTTTTGCCGGTTATATGGTGCTCGCAGAGAGCGTTGGCGTCCCGCTGGAAACAGTGGAACAGGTGCTCATTGGCGGGTCCTTCGGGCAGTACATCAATGTAGAAAAAGCCATTGATATTGGCTTGCTGCCCGATATGCCCTGGGAAAATTTCCACTTCCTCGGTAATACGGCAGTGATGGGCGCTTACAATGCCTTGCTCAGCTGGCAGGCCAGCCAGCAGATCGACGAGATCGCCAAAAAGATGACTTATATCGAACTCTCAGCAGACAACGCCTTTTACGAGGCTTTCATGTCTGCTCTTTTCTTGCCGCACACCGATCTCTCACTCTTCCCTTCCGTGGCAAGACAAAAGGCACAAGAAATCTAAGGAGAAAACATGTACATTATCGGAGAAAACATTCACATCATTTCCGCCAAGGTAAAGGATGCCATCAAAGAGAAGGATGCCAAATTCTTCCAGGAAATAGCTGTCAAACAGGTGGAAGCTGGCGCCCAGGCCCTTGACCTTAACCTTGGGCCGAGGAAAAAAGATGGTGAAGAACTGTTCCCCTGGCTGGTAGAAAAAGTGGAAGAGGTGGTGGATGTCCCCCTCAGTTTTGATACCACCAATTTGGCGGGGATCGAAGCCGGGCTGAAGAAGATCACCAAAGCCCAACCGATCATTAACTCCACTTCCGCTGATCCGGAACGCCTGGAAAAAGTCCCCTTGGTGGCAAAGAAATACAACACCAAATTGATCGCCCTCACCATGGGCAAAGGGATGATTCCCGTAACCGCCGATGAGCGCGTCAGCATTGGTGTGGAACAGCTCATTCCGCGCATGCTGGAGATCGATTTCCCCGTCTCCGACCTGATCATTGACCCGCTGGTGCTGACCGTATCCGGGTGCCAGGAGTACTGCCCTGAGCTTATCGAGGCTATTCGCACCTTGCAATATGTCTGGGATCCCTCCCCGCATATTTCGGTCGGGTTGTCCAATGTTTCCAATGCCGTTCCCAATGCCAACCGCCCCTTGATCAACCAGGTGTATTGCGCCATGCTGATGGGTGTTGGCCTGAACATGATGATCGCAGATCCCCTGGACGAAGAGTTGAAGGAAGTCATCCGAGTGGTGGAACAGCGCGACGACAGCACCGCAATTGGTAAAGCTTACCTGGGGGTCAGCGACAAGATCGCCTCCATGGAAGAGATCACACCAGACGATTTTGACCAGAGCGACCCCGAACAGGTTGCTATCTGGAAGACTGTCCAGATCCTGATGAACCATGTCATTTATGCGGACGCGTACCTGGACCAATAAAGAAAATTAAGGAGGTGGTACTGCAAGCCGCCACCTCCTGACAATTTACTATTCTGGTTTAATAAATTTTGAAATGCTCACAGTTTGGCATGAACATATAAGTGATGGATTGATCACAATTGGGAGAAAATTATGAGTGCTAAAGACAAGGCTATTGATATCGAAACCCTCTTAGCCAAAGCCAAAAAACCCGTAGAAGATGCGATGGTTCTGCACCCCTTCTACAAAGGGAAAATGGAAACCGTGCCAAAATGTGCTGTCCGAGGTTATAAAGACTTTGGAATCTGGTATACGCCCGGGGTTGCAGAACCTTGCCGGGAAATTGCCAAACACCCCGAAAAGGTCTATGACTACACCAACAAATGGAACACCGTCGCAGTCATCAGTGACGGGACACGTGTGCTGGGCTTGGGGGATATCGGACCAAAAGCGGGGCTGCCTGTGATGGAAGGCAAAGCCCTGCTCTTTAAATATCTGGGAGGCGTCGATGCCATCCCGATCATGCTGGACACCAAAGACCCAGACAAGATCATCGAGACCGTACTGATGCTCCAACCCGGTTTGGGCGGGGTCAATTTGGAAGACCTCTCTCAACCGAAATGCTTCCGAATTCTGGATACCTTACGCGAAAAAGCCGAAATCCCTATCTGGCATGACGACCAGCAAGGCACCGCAACCGTTACCCTGTCCGCCCTGGTGAATGCCCTGAAAGTTGTCGGGAAAAAGAAAGAAGACGTCAAAATCACTTTTGTCGGCTGTGGTGCAGCCAACGTGGCTTGCGCCCGGTTGATCTTTGGCTGGGGTGTTGACCCGGCGAAATGTGTCATGGTAGACATTGACGGCACGTTAGGCAAGCACCGGATTGACTTCGAACGTCAAAAATCCACCTACACAGCCCAGTGGCGTCTCTGCCAGATAACCAACGAAGCTGGCATCCAGGGAAATATCCCCGAGGCGATGAAAGATGCCGATGTGGTCATCGCTTACTCCAAACCAGGGCCGGGAACAATTTTGCCCGAATGGATCAAGCTAATGGCAAAAGACCCAATCGTCTTTGCTGGTGCCAATCCTGTCCCCGAGATCTGGCCCTGGGAAGCCAAAGAAGCCGGAGCAGCTGTGGTTGCCACTGGACGCTCAGACTTCCCCAACCAGGTGAACAACTCCCTGATCTTCCCGGCTCTCTTCCGCGGTACGCTGGATGTACGTGCGAAAACCATTACGGACGAAATGTGCTTCACAGCTGCTGAAACCCTGGCCGGCCAGATTCAGCAAGTGGATGACGAGCACCTCATTCCTACCATGGAAGATTGGGAAGTGTATGTAAAAATTGCTGCCGCCGTTGGGATGAAAGCACAGGAACTCAACATCGCAGGCAACGAAATGAGCTACGAAGCGCTGTATGAAAACGCTTTTACCATGATTAAACGCTCTCGTGACCTCACCCAGACGATGATGGAAAACGACTTCATCGCAGAAGCACCAGTTTAAGGAGATATAGAGATGTACGATCTGATCATCATTGGCGGAGGCCCTGCCGGGCTGACAGCAACTATTTACGCCATCCGAAAACGCCTCAACGTGCTGACCATCACCATGGATCTGGGCGGTAAAACCAACTATCACTTGAAACTCCCCTGGATCCAGGATTACCAGGTTATCCGCGGTGGAGAAATCATTTCCAAGTTCAAGCAGGAACTGGAATATCTGGATTTTGCCCATAAACTGGACCAGGTCACTGCAATCAATAAAATCGATGGCGGGTTTGCTGTAGAAACCCAGACAAACAATACGTACGAGGCGAAATCTATCATTCTGGCAAACGGGGTCAGCCTTCGCTGGCTCGAGATCCCCGGTGAAAAACAATATATGGGCAAAGGGATTTGCTATTCAGCGATCAGCTATGCACCTATGTTCATAGACCGGGATACCGCTGTATATGGTGAAGGCGAGCTTGCCTTACGTTCTGCAGCGGAACTTTCCACGGTGGCCAGACAAGTACACCTGATCGGGCCTATTTCTGATGTCATGGACACAGACTTAGGAGAAAAATTGAAAACTGCCGAAAACGTCACGATTCATCCGGAATACCACGTCACCAAAATCTCCGGAAATGAATATGCCAACCATGTTTCGCTCGTTGGCCCCGATGGAGCGCAGGAAGAACTGGATACAGAGTGTGTATTTGTGGAAAAGGAACTGCTTCCCAATACCGAACTTGTAAAAGACCTGGTGAAACTGGACAAAAAAGGTCGGGTGGTTATCAACAATATCAACGAAACTTCGACACCCGGCATTTTTGCCGCAGGCGACATCACAAATATTTATGCCGAACAGGTTTTGGTAGCAATCGGAGAAGGTGCGAAAGCAGCTCTTAGTGCTTACGATTACTTGCTGCGGTATAATTAGCGCTTGGAGAATCACATCTGTGCGCGGACTTATCAACTATTTGAGCTGCAAAGCGTCAAGCTCGAACCATTAGTCTAAGGAGATTACCAATGCCATTATTCACTCCAGGAAGAAGATGGCAACCGCCATTTTTGCCCTTCAAAAAACAAACCATTGGTCAGCGGCTGCTCATTACCACCGAAAAAATGGTCAAAGGCCCGTTGTTTGGGTGCCGCATGTGCGGCAACTGCATGCTGCAGGAAACTGCCTTCATCTGCCCCATGGAATGCCCCAAAGGTGCCAGGAACGGCCCTTGTGGTGGGTCCACAAAAGAACATTGCTACGTGGATGAAACCCGCCCTTGCATCTGGTATAGAATTTATGACCGGGCTTTCAAAATGGGCAGGGAAGAAATGCTGCTTGAAGTGCTCCCTCCATTGGATTGGGACAAAGTTGGCACTGAAACCTGGGGCGATGTCATTGACCAGGTGAAAAAAGTGGGCACCAAAAATGTCATCACCGGAATGGTCTCCCTTGACGAGGAGCTGCGCGCATCCACCTGGGATTCCATCTTCCGGCCAGTGCGCCAGCCAGACTGGTGGGAAGGGGATGCAAAATACCATCCCCCCGCGTACGAAGAACCCATTTCCGAGCTGGAACGACGGCTTAAGGCAGGCGAATTTGTCGTCACCACCGAAGTTGCCCCGCCCTCCAGCACGGCAACCCGTTTGCTCACCAAGAACATCAACCACGTCAAAGACTATGTGGCTGCCGTAAACTTCACCGACTGCCCTTCCGCAACCCCACGCATGTCCAGCATCGCTTGCAGCAAAACGGCGGTTGAAAATGGCGCTGAACCTGTCATGCAGATCGCTGCACGTGACCGCACCCGGACAGGGCTGCAATCCGAGGTCATTGGTGCTGCCGCAATGGGTATCAAGAACATCCTGTGCCTCTCCGGCGACAATGCCCGTATGGGGCCGCGTCCAATGGGACGATCCGACATTCTGGACATCGACTCGATCCAAATGCTTTGGATCCTGCGCCGCATGCGGGACGAAGGCGTCTACCTCGATGGTCGTTCGATCAAATTCCCACCGCAAATCTTCCTGGGGGCGGCTGCTTCTCCATTTGCTTCTGAACCGCGCTTCCAGGCGCTGCGAGAGCAGAAAAAGGTCAATGCCGGAGCGCAGTTCTTCCAGACCAACCTGGTGTATGATGCAGATGGCCTGGAGGTCTGGCTTAATGAATTGGCCAAACGTGATGTGCTCGATAAGGTCTATATCCTGGTGGGGATCACCCCACTGAAGAGCCTGAAAATGGCCGAGTATATGCACTATGATGTTCCTGGCGTGACCATTCCTGAAAAGCTTCTCAAACGAATGGATGCGGCCGGTGATGGCGGTGAAGAAGAAGGCGTGCAAATTGCGCTTGAACTGATCGAACAGATCAAGAACAAACAGGGCGTGAACGGCATCCACCTGATGCCCGTCGCCTGGGAATCGATCGTTCCGCGCATCGTAGAGGAAGCCGGGTTACTGCCCCAGGGCTTTGCTGCCAAAGAGGAACCCACGGCAGCCTAAATGAATGGCAGCTCGGAATCTGGCGGTAAAAAATAACAGTTTATAATATTGGGGCAGGCAGACAGCCTGCCCCAATACAGTTTAGGTTTATTTATTGGTAACCATACAAGGATAGAATATGAAAATAGCCATTTCAGGAAAAGGAGGCGTGGGGAAAACCACCCTCACCGCCTTACTGGCCCAACTGTATGCAGATAAAGGTCTGGATGTTCTTGCCGTAGATGCCGACCCGTCACCCTGCCTGGCTGGTGCGCTGGGCGTCCCGGATGTTATCCAGGACACGCTTGCCCCTATTGCAGAGATGAACGAGCTCATCGAAGAACGCACCGGTGCAAAACCAGGCACCACCGGTGGATTTTTCACCATCAATCCACGCGTGGACGATATTCCGGACCGGTTCAGTATCACCCACCGGGGGGTGCGCTTGTTGGAAATGGGCGCAGTGGATTTGGGAGGTTCCGGCTGCATCTGCCCGGAATCCGCCATGCTCAAAACACTTTTTACCCATTTGCTGTTCCGTAAAGACGAGGTCCTCCTGCTGGACATGTATGCAGGCGTTGAACATTTAGGTCGTGCCACCGTCGATTTTGTAGACGCCCTCATCATCGTAGTAGAACCCACCCGCCGCAGCGTGGGTACCGCCGAACAGATCTACAAATTGGCACATGATATTCATCTGGAAAGAATCTGGTTGGTGGGCAACAAAGTGCAAACCAGGGAGGAAATCTCCTTCCTTGAAAACAATCCCATGGGGATCCCCCTGTTAGGCACCCTACCCTCTACGCCGGGAGTCATTGAAGCGGACCGGATCGGTAAGGCCGTTTACGACCATGTGCCAGAGCTGCGCCAGGCAGCCATTGAGATCGCCCATCGAATTGAAGAAATCAGCCAGGAGAGAGCATTATGACCACAACTATCGCACTTGCCGGTAAAGGCGGGGTTGGCAAAACCACCTTCTCGGGTATGGCAATTAAATATCTGATCCAAAACAAGCCTGGAGCCGTATTGGCCATTGACGCTGATCCCAGCAGCAACCTAAACATGGTTCTGGGGCTCGACCTGGAATGGACCGTAGGCGAGATCCGTGAAGACATGCTCGAACAGGTCAAAACCACCATTGGGCAAACCGGGGCCGCAATGGGCGCAATGCCCGGCGGAATAAGCAAACGCGATTACCTCAAATATGAGATCCAGTCCTCGGTATCCGAAGGTGACCGCTTTGACCTGATTGCCATGGGGCGGGGAGAAGGCCCCGGTTGTTACTGCGCAGTCAACCATAACTTACGGGAAGTGATCGATTCCATCAGCGGGAATTACCGCTATGTTGTGATCGATAATGAAGCAGGGCTGGAACATCTCAGCCGGCGCACCACCAGAGACGTACAGCACATGATCGTAGTGTCAGACCCTACTTTCCGGGGTTTGGTGGCTGCTGAGCGCATCGCAGGCATGCGCAAATCGCTGGATGTCAACGTGGAGAAAGCCTACCTGATCGTGAATCGGGCATATGGCGAACTGCCTGAACCCATCCTGGAAAAAATTTCGCAAATAGATCTTGAATACCTGGGCGCCATCCCGGCTGATGAATCACTGATGGCGTTTGAATTCGAAGGAAAACCACTGGTTGAATTAGGGGACGATTCCCCTGTATATCAAGCTGTAGCAAAAATGATGGAGACCATCCTGAAATAACGTCAAAATCCCCGACCATTTTTGCACATGCTCAGCTGATGAAAGGAAACTTCCATGTCTGGAATCATATGTGCCGTGCGAGGCGGTCCGGATAGCAAAGCAACCATCAAAAAAGCAATCAGTCTTGCAAAAGAGGTCCACCTCCCGCTATATTTCCTCTATGTAGTCAACCTGGATTTTCTCAGCCACACTCAAAGCAGCAAAACCAGTATGATCAGCGATGAACTCAACCAAATGGGCGAGTTCATTTTGCTTACCATTCAGGAAAAAGCGAAACGCGCAGGTGTTCCAGCTGAAGGGGTCATCCGGCACGGCAATGTGCGCGATGAGATCATCAGGCTGGCAAATGAGCTCAGTGCAGACTATGTGGTTCTCGGTCTCCCGGTGGGTGAAGAAGAGAAAAATGTCTTTGTGGTTGACCACCTCAAGGAATTTGTCAGCTTCATTCATCAGGAAAGCGGCGCTGAAGTGATCCTTGCAGGAGAAACTCCAGAAGAATGAGCAGAAAACAGAATCATTTTTTAATTTCTCTCTTTGCTACACTTACACTTGGGGCTGCCCTCTTGTTGATTTTCAATGGGGTACCTGCTGCGGCACAAAATGCCACCCAGGAAACCGTCATCCTTGGCACGATCGAGGATTCCCAGGCCCAACCGGTTTCTGGGGCATTGGTTTCTCTGCAAAACGAGGAAGAAGTGATCTCTTCTGCAAATTCCCAGGCAGATGGAAGATTTGTCTTAACAGTCCCCCAACCTATTCCAAACGAATTCAATATCCTCATCTCCCGCGCCCATTTTGTGGAAATGAACCTTCACCTGGATGATGAGCAAATTTCCATGCTGCAAACCGGGGAATCGGTGGTATTGGATACCATCACCCTTCCCCGAAAAATCGGCGTCGCTTTTTGGATCGCAGCCGTAATTTTCATCGTTGTATTGGTGTTAATTGCCTCAGGTGCAACCCATAATACCCTGGCCGCTTTGATCGGCGCATCGGTAATTTTGGGGATCAGCTACCTGGGGCATCCCATCTATGAAGGCCTGTACATTTTCGATTTTGCCGGGTCGATCAAATATATCGACTGGAATGTGATCTTCCTCATCATGGGGATGATGATGTTCATTGCCATCGTAGAGCATACCGGCATATTCCAATGGATGGCGTTTGCCGCATACCGTACTTCCAAGGGCAAAATGCTGATCCTGCTCCCCATTTT
>QKGK01000333.1 GCA_003250455.1 Chloroflexota bacterium
CATGATCATTTGGTTCCTTTCACCAATTTTCGCAGGATTTCCACCTGGAATTCGGATTGTGTAACGGCATTGGCAATCTGCCTGAGAATCTGGCTTGTCTCCTGGATATGCTTGGTTTGATCAGCTTCCGGGATGTCTAGGTCTGAGAGAATATCCAGGACTGCTATTGCTTGCATCCACCAAAGCCAGTTCTGCATCGCTTCGGCATTGAACCATTCCACATCATTGTAGCTGTTGACATTCAGGAAAGCGGCAATTGCCGGGTCTTCCAGCCAGGCGTCCAACACGACTGCTGGTTTCTCGCTCTTTTTGGCGGACAGCTTTATCCAACCCTGCTGCCCAATTAAGAGCCGTATCAGTTGAAGGGCATACTCCGCCCCGGCTTTACTGAGAGGCAGGCTTTCCAATTCCTCCCGGATGACCTTTCGCAGCAGCCATTCGTCCACCCAATCCTGGCTGATGAGGGCGGCATCCACCAGCGCAGACGGGGCGACGACCTGGCCCAAAGCCCCGGTGATCTCTGTGATCAGCAAGACCGCCCAATTGAATGGGTCGTCTCCCATCCGGGACTGCAGGTTTTTGAATACTTTCCGGACAGGGGTTGAGGCACTTTCCAATATAGGCAGGTTGAGGATCACTTCCACGCGTTGGAGGAGGCGCGCCGCAATCGGTTCTATCTCTGCCTGTGTACCCAGGAAGTTGGCAATAGCCCGGAGCAAGGAAAGACTTTTCTGTTCTACCTGCTCCAGCGGGACGGTATCCGCTTTGGTCTCATCTGAGTAACGTACCGCACTGATCAGGTAACTCAACATTCCCGCGTTGATCAGTTCCCGATAGGGGTGGTGGATGATCTGCAGGAACATTTCCTGCAGGGCTTCGTCTATCGAGGGGACGGGCTTGCCGCCCAGGTAGGCATTGACGCGGGAATAACGCCCATCCGTGGCATCATGGATGATCCTGAAATCGAGAAATGCATAAGCGTGGTATGCGAATAGTTCAAGGAACAGCCCTTTGCTGTGCAGTTCGGCGCAGTTGCGAATATATTCCATCCCGGTGACCAGGTCCCGGAAGATCAGGTAGCTGTTATGGTCGTTGGGAATATCCAAACCATTCCCAAGTGTAGTTGTGGTGAGAGTTCTCTCCCCGGAAGCGTCTTCCATAAGGAATGCGGCCGAGTTCTTGATCCAGCCGCGTGTGTCGCCAAACCGGTTGTGGTAAATGATCAGGGCACGCTGGTCTCCCATGCGGTTGGAATAGGCAAATACATCCTCATTGACATGGCCGGACGCGGTATAAAAATCGTATAACCGGTAGTTCTCCACCTCGGCAAATAATCTGCGGCGGTGGAAGAGGGGGAAGATTTGCTTCCCGTGGCGGGTAATCAAATCCTGGTCGGGGCGCTCGTTCCATTTAGGCCGGTAATATTCCATGCCATATTTTTCGGAGAAGCCTTCTATTTGTCCATGGCCGACCATGGGCAGGCCGGGCAGGGTCGCCATCATGGTGGCCACCCCGAAGTATTTATCGCCTTTGCCAAACTGCTCCACGGCGGTTTCTTCGTCCGGGTTGTTCATGAAGTTGACATAGCGCTTGAGAATTTGCGGGTTATATTCGAGCGTTTCTTTGATCAGACGGCGGTATTTGGAGTTGTCCTCATCGCGCAGCATGTGCATGAAAGCGCTGTTGTACACCCGGTGCATTCCCAGGGTGCGGACAAAATACCCTTCCATCATCCAGAAGGCTTCTGCCAGCAGCAGGGTGTCCGGCACTTCTTCGGCTACCCGATCCACAACCTCGCGCCAGAATTCTTTGGGTATCCCTTTTTCAAATTCTTCAGCGGTCATCCCATGCCCGGCACGCGAAGGGATCGCTCCACCGCTCCCCGGAGGGGGGAACCACAACCGCTGGATGTGCTGTTTTGCCAGGGTCATAGCGGCGTCAAAGCGGATGATGGGGAACTGCCGGGCGACATGCAGGATGGTCTGGATAACCCCTTCGCGCACCTCTGGCAGGGTGAAGTTGAGCTGGGCGGTGTCGTTCCAGGGCATATTGGTACCGTCGTTGCCGTGGTAGATGTAACGCTCTTCGCCGCTGTGGAAATCTACGCGTTTAAATGTGACGGCGGCATCTGAACGGGTGTAGTAATGGTCTTCCAGATAAATGCCGACCCCATCCCGCGGGGAGAGGTTTGGCCCGTTGAAGCTGTAATTTGGATATGGGGAGTGATCCAGGGCGAGGAACCAGTGGGGGTGTTCGATCACCCAGCGGGAATCGATGGCCATGTGGTTAGGCACCATATCACCACCCAGGCGGATACCCCGGCGAATTGCCCGCTGGCGCAAATTTTCGGAAGCCTGGGTGCCGCCAAGCTGGTCGGCGATGATGTAATCGTCCAGCGAATAGGCGGAGGCGATCGCATCCGGGTCGCCCATCATTTGTTTGATCTTGCGGGAGGCATCGCTGCGGCGCCACAAGCCGATCAGCCACAGGCCGGTGATCCCCTCGGCGGCCAGCAGGTCCAACTCCTCATCCGGGATCTGGTCCAGGCGGGAAATTTCCCGGTTATATTTATCCGAAAGCTGATCCAGCCAGACGTAAGCGTTTTTTGCCAGCAAAACCAGGCGGGGCATCCAATCGCTGTCCTCGCTAAAGCGTTCCGGAGCGTCTGCCAACCCCCAGGCATTGAAGTCGATCACTTCCGCAGGGCCGTGGCCGCCAAAAATTGCCTTGTGCTCCTCGGCGATCAGGTCCATGCTGGAAAGCAGCCGCATGAGCAGGTCTCCAAGGAGGCTGGCCCAATGGGTGCGAATATATTCAAGTTGGCCACCAAGCGAGTCTGGCGAGGCAATCACCGGGCTGCGCAGCATCTCGATCAGCTGCTGGTTTTGCGGGCCAAATGTGGGCTGGTAATTGAAGAATTGGTCAAGCTGTTCGGTAATTTGCTTGTATGCGCTTGAATCTTTTAGCGGGGCATCATCGAAAAACATAAAAAATGGCTTGAATGCCGGGTTGCGGTTTGCCAGCCACAGCAGCATCATTTCTTCCAGGATGATCTCTTGATTGGGGACGCCGGCTGTGCGACCGTTGAGGTAATCCTCAGCCGATTGTTCCCCGGTGTAGACCTCGATGGCAGGAAAATTTTGGTTGAATACAGCAAGCGTATCTTCCAGGCCTTCTTTTCCCACACGGGTGTTCAGCCATTGGAGCGCTTCGCTGATGACCTGCGGGTTGGATTGTTTTTTATACAGACCAACTACCATGTGCAGGATCTCATCGATCAGCCCCATGGCGTTGACATCGCTGGCCAACAGGAAGGGGGCAGAACCAGGTTTATTGCTGTTGTATTTTTGCGTGAAATTGCGAACGGCACTAAAATTGCCAAGAATCACATTCCCGCTGATCGAAAACAGTTCTTCACTGAATTGATAGCGATCTCTGGCCGATTTGGAAATGTGGAACTGGTACTTGCCAGCGATTGATACCGGTATGCGGGAGATGATTTGCATAAAAACCTCGCCTGATGTTGGTTAAATTGAAATTTAATACCCGTGAAAATCCCTGGCTCTATTTTACCTTAATTTTATTTTCAACCGAATGCACCAGCCGGAAAAAGGGCTGAATTTGCGGGCTTTTCCGGAGGAGTGGATGGGTCATGCGGGGAAGGTTTGTTCCTGGTAATGTTCGCTGTAGTTACAGGTCCCCTTCATGGCGCAGTAGTCACATGTGCTGCCGTGGATGGACATTTCCTTGCCAAAGCCGATCAGCATACTGAGGGACTTGCGCGGCAGCATCAGCCCGTTTACGGTCAGAGAGACGCCAATTTCGGAGGCATCCAGCACCTGGAAGATCTCGGGCTGCCCGATGTGTACGTCCCAATTGACCATACCGGGGCTGAGCGGGATGGAGGCCTGCAAACCTTCCCGGGCAGCCTGGGCTTCAAAATCGGCACAAACGGCATTGGCGAGCTGTTCTGCAGCAGCGGAACCAACGCCGTCCAGGGCAATCCCCAATACCGGCTCGGTGGACATTTTATTGGATACCAGGGTATCCATGGCTTCACCAAGGGATACCAGAATGAAGACGATCTTTTCGGCAGTTTTGAGGTGCTGTGAAATAAGCCTGCCGGAAAGCTTTTCCCCTCCATCCAGGATGAGCTTTTCGTGCCGGAGCGTTTCGACATTTTTCCAGGCATACAGCACCTGGGGAGTCATAATAGAAAGGCCCATTTGGAGCGCTTCTTCGGCAATACGGGCAAATTTCGGGTTGCGCTGCCGGATGAGCTCTGGTTTGGCTCCCTGGCCACGCAGGACATCGTTTACAGTGAGATTGATTTCGGTGGGTGTAAGGATTGGCATAGTACCTCTAAAAATATCGGTAATTATCTCGAAGCCGCAAGTGCGCGACTCTTTCTGGAATGATACCAGCTTTCGGAGGAGAACAGGATCAATGCGGCCCAAATGATCGAGAATCCGACCATTTGAGAAGATGTGAACGGTTCCTTATACACCAGTACCCCGATCAGGAACTGGAGCGTGGGGGCAATATACTGCAAAATACCGATCA
>QKGK01000348.1 GCA_003250455.1 Chloroflexota bacterium
GATCCATCCGCGCTGACCCGCGCTGTCCAGACGATGGAAAAATCGGCTGGCAAACTGTTTGAGAAGGACCGCATCAGCGCTGACCAGCGGGACGCGGTGCTCAAAGTAGTCACTACAACCAGCATGGACGGGATCGCCGAGGCGGATTTTGTGATCGAGGCGGCCACCGAGAACCCGGACCTCAAGTTCAGAATTTTTAAAGATATGGACGCTGCCGCGCCTCCCGGAGTGATCCTCTCCTCAAATACCTCTTCCATAGGGCTGACCAAGCTGGCCGGGATGACCGCCCGCCCGGAGCATGTAGTGGGGATGCACTTCTTTAATCCAGTGCCGATGATGCGTCTGGTGGAAGTGGTGCGCGCCTTGCAAACCTCGGATGAAGTGGTAGAGACGGTGGTCCGGATGGCGGAAAATATGGGCAAGACCCCGGTCGTGGTGAATGATTCCCCGGGGTTCGTTTCCAACCGGATCCTGTGCCCGATGATCAACGAGGCCGTGTATGTGCTCCAGGAGGGGATTGCCGATGCCAAGTCAATAGACACCGTAATGCAGCTGGGCATGGCGCACCCGATGGGCCCGCTGACCCTGGCGGACCTGATTGGCCTGGACGTGGTTTATTATGTGATGCAGGTGCTGCACCGCGATCTGGGCGAGGATAAATACCGCCCCGCGCCGCTGCTGGCCCGTATGGTGGATGCCGGTCACCTGGGACGCAAGACCGGTAAGGGCTTTTACGACTATTAAGCCGAAACAAAATTGCATTGGGCGGAGCATTCGCTCCGCCTTTTTTGATGCCCTTCACATAAGAACTTTATAAAATTTCTCTCGTAAAATCACCAGCCGGGGACGGGTTGGGATACAATTAAGATATGACTTATCAAGATACTACATTATCTGTCGGGGATCAGCTCCGCCATGCGATGCGCCAGTGGGCCAGCGGGATTGGGATTGCCACAACTGAATTTGAAGGCGTCCGCCATGGGATGACCGTCAGCTCGTTCACGTCGGTGTCTGTGGACCCGCCCATCGTGCTGATCTCTGCCCAGAATGGTACCCGCACCCACGACATGATCCTGCGGGCTGGGGCATTTGCTGTGACCCTGCTTTCTGACCAGCAGCAGGAAATCTCGGAGATCTTTGCCGGGCGGGTCCCGGAGCACGAAGACCGCTTTAAGGGGCTGGAACTGCTCACCCTGCAAACTGGCAGCCCGGTGCTGCCGGGAGGGCTGGCTGCTTTTGACTGCCGCCTGGTGGGGACGTATGAAACCGATACGACCACAGTCATGTTTGGCGAGGTAGTTGAAGCGCGCGTCTCCGATAAACCGGTGGATGACCTCGCCCCGCTGCTGTATTACAGCCAGGGGTATCATTTCCTGAAAGGGGATGAGTGATCAGGGATCAGTAACCAGGCAATTAATGAAAACTAAAAAAAGGGATGCCATTGGCATCCCTTTTTTTTAGTTTGGAGGTTTTCTCACGGCCCCCATCGAAGCGCATAGCCATCTACGCCCAGGGGGACAACCGGGCCTTCGGTGGCCGGGACGACCAGGATCGGGCCGATGCGCGGCCAGCTGGCTTCGGTGGCTGGGTCCGGCTGTACGGTGACGGCCAGGCTGCCATCCGCGGCCCACAGGGCTTCGAAGTTCAGCCATTCTTCCGGGCGCAGGATAGTGCGGTCGGTCACGCCGTCGCTGGCGCTCTGCACCATCAGCAGCGGTACATCCCCGCTGGGGAATTCGGGGGTATTGCTGTAAAAGTAGCGCAGCTCACCGCCGGGCAGTACCACCGGCCATCCGGCAAAGTTGAGCGTGTCGTCTAAGGAAGTGGTCGGGATTAGCTCTGATGCTGCGCCGGTGCTGGTATCTACCCGCCACAGTCCGGATTCGATCATCCCGATAAAGGGGCTGGCAATCACGATCGAGCGGCTGTCCGGAGACCAGGTTTCGTGGCAGCATAATATTTTGCTTCCCAATTGGGAGACTTCTCCGGTGGAGGGGTTGTAGATACCCAGCGTCCCTGCTTCGTTAAACCCTATATTGACCAGCATCAGGCTCCCATCGGGCGACCACTCCAACGGGGTATACAGCCTGTTGGGGAAGACCATATCTTCAGCGCGATAATCCAGGTCGTTGGGGATCACGTGAGAATCAGTACTGGTGACAAAGTTGTAGATATGCAGCCCATCCTGTCCATAAGAAAGCAGGCTGCCGTCCGGCGACCAGCTCAACCCTCGAATCTGCTGGGTAAAGTAATAAGCATCGCTTTCTTCAATCAATCCGCTTCCATCTACCAAAACAGTGCGTCCAACCCCGTCGGGATTCAGCACAACCAGCTGGTTGTTTGTAATGTAAGCAATACGTCCATCTGCCCCGGAAACGGCATACTCATCTACACCATCCGGTTCACTGGTGAGTTTGGCTGCACCACTGCCAGACGCGGCTATCATCCATACCTGGAAGCCATCGCCCTCCGCTTCACTGAGGAAATACAGCGAGCGGGGGAGCAGGTTGGCATCTTCGGGAATCGCGTCCGGAGATTCTGGTGCCATGGCGGTTTGGGTGGCGGCCACGCCGGTAGAAACCATTTCCGGGTTGATGACATTTTCAGGGACATTGCTGGAAGGCAGGGAACAGGCCAGAGCGGCTGCTCCAATGGCCAGGAGGAAGAGGAATCTTTTTACCCTGAGCATCGTTAAACCTGCTCGAACCGGTCCACGTTCATCACAAATAAAGTGGCGCGCTTCATGCCGGGTTCGGAGGGCTCGCCGACATTATCGCGGATCACCTGGATGGCTTCGTTCACTTTCTCGTCCTGTACTCCGACCAGCATGGTGGAATTCCCTCTCCGGAAGTATGCCCCGGTGGAGGGAAGGATGGTGACGGGAAATCCAGCATCGTTGAGAGCGCTGGCAACGGTGTCTTTATCCGAATCTGACAAAATACAAACGATCATTTTCATGATTAAATTTCCTCGTAATGTTCTACACTGAACACATACATGCGGGCATTATTGACATTGACCACTTCTTCCGTGCCGCTTGCAGGGAGAAGATTGAACAAGCCCCGGTTGAATTCAGGGGTGTTTTTGCAGGTTTCTTCAATGGATTCAACCACCACTTCTACCTGGTTTTCTTCCACCCCCATCATCAGGGTGACGCGGGATTGCCCCGTGTTTCCTTCATAGCTGGCGAGCCGGGTGGTGGGAATGCCCAAAATGCTCAGCATATGCAGGGTCTCGTAGATATCGGATGTATGGATGGAAGCAAAGATCAGCTTTTTGATCGGCGGCTGGTCTTTTGTGCGGCGCAAAAGCAAATCTCCGTAGCTGATATCCTGGTTGAGCAGGGCAGCATCCACTTCGTTGACCAGTTTGGCAAAAGTCTCTTCATTGATCGAGCCTTCACTGAGCAGGTCGTTATAGGTGCTGCGCTGGGTGCGGAGCAGTTCCTGGAAGGCGTTATCCAGTTCCCGCGCTTCCATGCTCGGTTCGGAGTGCATGATCTCGTGGACCACTTCCTTGCGCAGCTCGATCTGCCGCTGCATGGTGGGCTCCAATATCGTCCAGGCGTGGTCGGAGAGGATGCCCTCTTTGCGCAGATCGCCCAACCGGTCATATGCCCGTTGGGCGGCAATCGTGCGGGCGCGCTGGCGTTCGTAAATATCCTGGGTATGGCTGCGGGCGGAGAATCCCAGACTGCGGATGATGGGGGGCATGGTCGTGCCCTGCACCAGCAGGGTGAAGAGCACCACACCAAAGGTCATATCCTGCAGCAGTGCCTGGGTTTCCAGGCCGAGCGTTTCGGGCAGGGTCAGCGCCAGTGCCAGTGAGATAGCGCCTCTCAGCCCGCCCCAATAGAGCACATGCTGCATGCGCACGGTGATATGCCGGAAGCGGAACGAAAGCAGGTAAATGACAAATGCCCGGGCGATGAGCACGGCGACAATGGCGATCAGGATCGGCTGCCAGCTGGAGATCAATTCGGAAAGGTCGATCACCATGCCAATGAGCAAAAAAGCAAAGGAGTTTGCCAGATAGGCGGCTAATTCCCAGAAGTTGAACAGGCTGATGCGCGTGGTGGGGCTCATCCCGCGTTCGCCGAGGTTGCCGATCACCAGGCCAGCAGCCACCACGGCCAGTACGCCGCTGACGTGCAGCTCTTCGGCGATCAGGTAAGAGCCGTATGCGGCAACCGTGGTCAGCGTGACTTCGATCAAATGGTTATTGACCACCCGGATGACGTAGGAAATGATCCAGCTGACCAGGATGCCCACGACCAAACCTCCGCCGGCGATGAGCACAAAGTCTGAGATGAATACGGCTGCGCTGAATTCGGTTACGCCGAGGGCGATGGCGATCATCATGTTGAAGACCAGGATGGCAGTACCATCGTTGAAAAGGCTTTCGCCTTCCAGCAAGATGAGCAGTTGTTTGGGTACTCCCAAAGACCGGAATAAAGCAACTACGGCAACCGGGTCGGTGGCGGCGATCAGCGCGCCAAAAATGAGGGCAACTTCCAGGGGGAGCGCTGTCCCCCAGGAGATGAATACGCCCACCAGCAGCAT
>QKGK01000256.1 GCA_003250455.1 Chloroflexota bacterium
GCCGGGCGGGAATATGCCCTGGCTGCCGGGGTACCGGATGCTGCCATCTTTGTCGAGAACACTTCCAGGAACACCGTCGAAAACCTGGCAAACAGCCTGCCGATCCTGGAAGCGCAGGGCTTTGAAACTGTCCTGCTGGTCAGCGACCCGCTGCATATGTACCGGGCGATCCTCACTGCCGAAGACCTCGGCCTGGATGCTGAATCTTCCCCCACAACCACCTCACGATATCGCAGCCTGCGCACCCAGACCCAGTTCCTCTTCCGGGAGATTTACTTCCTGGCGATGTACCGTATCCTTACCGGGGTGATCGCATTGGTGTAGGGGGACAGTTCACAGTTGACAGTAAACAGCTCACAGTTTATGAATTCAGCTATCCAGGATAACCATTAAAAAATCACAGATAAAATTAAAAGAACCTGATTATAGGAAATTTCAGTTGGTTGCGCTGCTCAATCATTTTTAGGGGATTTCTCGCTAACGTTTCCAGTCAAATTCCCCCACTTTCTGTGCGCCATCCCCTGTTGACGATCAACTGTCAACTATCTACTGTCAACTGTTTACTGCTGGTCAAAAAAGTCCAGGGAGGCCAGGATGGCCGGGTCGGTGGCAGTGGAGTAATCTTCCCAGGCAGCGGGGGCGGAAATATCCACCACGATGCCTTCATGCTCCCAATCGGCGTCGGGATTGTTGATCGGCTTGAAGGTGTCGTGGGCAATCCAGGCGCGGGAGCCGTCGTCGAATGAGAAACCCCACAGGACCTCGACATTGCCATCAGTGGTTTCCCCGACCAGGGTGGCGCGGCCCTGGTCTTTGAGGATGCCGGAAAAGATCTCCCCAAAGCTGACCGTGTCCGGGCCGACCAGCACCACCAGCGGCAGGTCGGCGGAGCCCCCCACATTTTTACCCGATACCCGCAGGAGTTCATCTTCCTGCCGGTTGCTGAAGTAGCCTACTCTCCCGCTGGTAAAGTAGCTCAGGGAGGCCGCCATCACATCATCGAACCCGCCGCCGTTCAGGCGGTTGTCGAGGATGATGCCGTCCAGGGGGGCGTCGGCGGAAAGTTCTGCCAAGGCTTCCCCTACTTTGCTGCCAATCCCGGAATCCGAAAAGGTGGGGATCACCAGGTAGCCGATGCGCTGCCCGGCAAGCGTGAGGAGTACATCGTGAGGAATCGGGATGGAACCGGTGATCTGCCTGCGGGTGATGGTCATCTCGCGGGGGTCTTCCCCCGGAGACTGCACCGTGACGTTCACCTGGCTGCCTTCAATGCCCAGCAGCAGGTCTAAGGCGCTGCCTTCTTCATCATTGAGGGGAATCCCGTTGACAGACAGGATGCTGTCGCGGGCTTGCATCCCGGATTCGGCGGCGGGACCGTCGGGGAAGACCAGCAGGATGACGGCGCGCTGTTTTTCGGGCAGGTAGCTGATGTACACACCGATGCCAACATAATCCGTATTCCCGGCGTATTCAGCATCTTCGGCGGCCACCTGCTGCGGAGTCAGGAAGATGGAGTGTTCGTCGTTGAGGGCGTAGATCATATCATCCATCGCCACATAGAATTCGGGGGTGCTGAGGCCGTCCTCGATCTTCTGCCGGTATTCAGTGTGCACCTGGTCCCAGTCCAGCCCGTTGAAATCGGCATACAGGTATTCCTCGTCCACGGCCTTCCACAGCTTTTCGAAAATATCGAGCTGCTGGTTCTTGCTTAGCGGCACCAGGGTGGAGGTCGGCGTGGGCTCGGTGTCCCCTGGCGCGGGGCCGGCAGGTTGGGTCGGCGCCGGGTCCAGCGAACTGGTGGAAGTAGCGCGGTCAAATGCCTGGGTGACGGTCTGGCAGGCCAGGGCGGAGAGCGCCAGCGCCAGCAGCACCAGCAGGAATCGGGATCGGAAGGAAATGGCTTTCATAGAGACCCTGACCATTCAGGCGGCGTTTTATGCACCGCCCGCGGTGTAGAGGCTTTCGTCTACGGGGGTCTGCCCGGAGGGGTCCCAGACGTAAACATAGTCGCCCACGTTGGCCCACAGGTACAGCCAGTGGGAATCGGCCGGGGAAAGGTTGACGCAGCCGTGCGACTGCTCGTAACCGAAGTAGTTATGCCAGTATGCGCCGTGCAGGGCGCGCGCCTGGTCGAAATACATCGTCCAGGGGACATCTTCCAGGTAATAGTAATCGGAACGGTCGGCTTCAAAAGCGCCGGACATGGGGGTGGAATCGAGCTTTTCGTAGATCTGGAACAGGCCGGGCCGCGTCCACCAGCCGGGGATGCCGGAGGACATCAGGGTGGCAAATACCAGCCGGCTGCCCTGGTAGACAGACATGGTCTGCTCGTACAGGTTGATCTCGATCCAGCGGCCGTTGGTCACGCCTTGCGGCGGGGTGGGGTTGGGGTAGACCAGCGCGGTCTTGATCTTGTCCACCCATTCATCGGGGCCGATCATCAACCAGGTGGTGCCGTCCATTTCCACGCTCTGGTATACCTGGATTTGGTCAAAGCGGTACAGGTCGCGCACTTTTTCGTTCGCATTTTGTACGCCCGGGCCGCGCTGGCTCTCGGTCTGGTAGATGATCCAGCCAAACTGGTGGGTGGGGACGCCGTAGAACAGCATGCCGGTAAAGCTGGAGGGTGTAATCCGCCCGGAGGTGTTGCCGCCGCGGATCCAGATGCCGTAGTCGATCATGTAATCACGGTGGTTGTCGTCAGCGATAGAGACATCCACGTAGGTGGCGTATTTGAAGCCAGGAGGGATGACCTGGTAAGGGTTCTGGTTGGCAATGGCATTATCCAGGCTGGTGAAGGTGGGGGTCTCGTTGCCGGTGAGCTTTACATAGTTATAGGGCAGTTCGGCGAAGGCCGGGTCTATTGGTGCGACCGGCAGGGGGATGCGCGGCAAGACCAGCCCTTCGCTTTCCATCGCGCTCAGGTAAGCGGTGGGGCCGAGCTGTTCGCAGTTGGTCTGCTGGTCTTCCGGCTGGCCGGGCAAACACAGCGGCGACTGGAGCGCGCTAGCCGAATCCAGCGGAAGGGCTTCTGCGCTCACCGTCTGGCCGGGCAGGGCCAAGAAGATCAATAAAGTGTATAGTGCAAGCACCAGGTTTTTATTTTTCATAGCATCGGATTATAACTTAATTATTGTCGCAGTTACCCGGTAAATTATTACCGGTCCGGTCTGAATAGCAGGAAGCGCCCGGCCAATGGCAGGCGCGTTTTTCTGATGAAAAATTCATAATCCGGACAGGTTCCTTTCCCTGCAGCATGATATAATTGTCCGGTTGAATAATAAAATTACCCCCCGAAAATTCGGGGTTGGAGGAACCAAAAATGACCGAAGAAAAATTTGAACAGGTTGCCGATAATCTGGTGGTTGCGATTGATTATGTGCTGACCGTAGATGGGGAAGAGATCGATTCTTCCAAGGAAGAAGGCCCGCTGGAATACCTGCACGGCTTCTCGAATATCATCCCAGGCCTGGAAAAAGAACTGCTGGGCATGAAGGTGAACGATTCCAAGCATGTGGACGTGGCCCCGGAAGAGGGCTACGGCCTGGTGGATGAAGAAGCGATCCTTTCCGTGCCGATCGAAGAGTTCCCCGAAGATGTGCCGCTGGAACCGGGCATCGAGCTGGAGATCACCGACAACGAAGGCGAGATGATGTTCGCCACGATCGTCAAAATCGGGAAGAAGAACGTCAAACTGGATACCAACCATCCGCTGGCCGGTAAAGTCCTGCACTTTGATGTTTCCGTGGTGGGTATCCGCGCCGCCTCTGCGGAAGAGCTGGACCACGGGCACGTGCATTACGGGCACGAGCACAATCACTAAAACTGCTGGTTGATAGCTGAGCACAGGCTGGCCTTCCAAGGCGGCTGTGGCGCGGCGTTACAATGAAGATAACAGCCCCTCGCAAGATTGCGAGGGGCTGTTTTTAACCTTTTGGGTGTATGGGCGTAAAACACCCGAAACAGAAAAACGCCGGTGATACAGGTCAGCCAGGCTGGTGGAAGCCAAAACTTTATAGCAGAATAAAAAATAATGAATGTCAGTAGGCAAAAAGCCGCTAGAGGGAGAATAGGGGACTGAGTGGATTCCCGCCAGAAGCGTGCGGGAATGACACCTGGAAACCGAGGCAGATGTCATTCCCGCGCAGGCGGGAATCCAGGAGAGAGTGAGGGAATGAAAGGAAAAGATGCCCGGAGGTGAATAAGCCTAATATGCACCAGCCTTGAACGAAGTGGCTTCCAGAGGTTTACAGCCTAAGCTTACAGCTTCTGGTTAAGCTTCCGGTTCAGCCAGGGGGGGGTTCGTGGTGGGTTCCCACTCAGGGGGTGAGGGCTTTGGCGATCTCGGCATCCAGTTCCGGCAGGGGGACATACATCCGCCCGCCGTTATCGGCGTGCCCGTAGTCCTGGATCCACAGCACCTTGCCCTGAGCATCCAGCAGCACAAAGGTATGGCTGGGTTCGCCGGAAGGGGTGGCCCACTGCATCACATCGTAGGCCGTGGAAACGCGCGTATCCAGGTCGGAGAGCAGCGGCGTGGTCACACCGTATTCTGC
>QKGK01000479.1 GCA_003250455.1 Chloroflexota bacterium
GCTGACGGGCGAAGGCCAGCAGATAGCCCATCACACTGTCGGCCACCGGCATGGTAAAGGCATTGGGCGTATTGCCCACCATCACACCCAGCCGCTTGGCCGCCGCCGAGTCGATCGAATCGATCCCCGTCCCCCACTTGGAGATCACCCTGAGCCGCGGCAGGCAGGCTTCGATCACCCTGGCGGAGTAGCGGTCGTCCCCGCAGATGGTGCCGTCAAACTGCCCGGCATACCCCAGGATATCGTCCTCCTCCAGGCGCTCGTTCACGTCCGCCACCAGCATCTCGATGTTGAAATGGTCGAACACCGGGCGGAAGCGCTCCACAAAGGGGATCATATAAGGGGCTGAAAATAAAACCGTTTTTCTTTCTGTCATGGCTTAGCTGGGTTCCTTTACTTGTGCTGTTCTTTTCCAATGCGTTCCTGCATCAAAAATTCCGCAATCGAAAAATCGATCTCCTCGTCAATATCCCAGGCTTCGGCGGCATCGATCGGGTACATCAATGGCGTATCACCCAAACGGTGGTTGCGTTCTGCCAGTTTTTGGCGGGTAAACAGGTACATGCAGGAATTTTCCTCGTAGATCGGCGGCAGGTCCTGGGTGCGCAGCAGTTCACTGGGGTTATGGTTGACCGCCGTACCATCCTGCCAGTAGAGGCGGGTCTGCAGGCGCGTCACCGAGAAAAGCGAGTCATGCGCCTCCAGTTGCCGTAAAAAGGTCTGGATCGCCTGGGAGACCGTCTCCGGGCGCAGCAGTGGGTTGGTGCTGTGGGTTTGCAGGTAATAGTCCGCTTCCACCTGGGCAGTGTCGTACAGCAGGATCTCGTTCATCGGGATCATCCCGCTGCGCAGTTCCTCCGGACGGTGGATGCGCACCACGGAGGGATAGTCCTGCGCCAGCCCTTCAAGGATCGTCGGGCTGTCCGTATCCACCACCACCTGGTCGATCTCCGGGCAGGCCAGCAGCGTCTCGACGATATAGGCATACAGCGGCTTCCCGGCCATCAGGCGGTAGTTTTTGCCCGGCACACGCTCCGACTGGTGGCGCATCGGCACCAGGGCGGCGATCCTGGGTCTGGGATTGGTTTGTTCACTCATGCAGGCATCCTAGCTAGTCCTCGTTTAGAACAAGATTCATTTTACAAAAATCTTTCACTTTTATAAACCCCTTCCCGTCTGCTTCGCAATCACCCTTCCCCTTCAAAAGGGGAAGGGGAAACAAGAACGAAGCTCTTGTCGGGATGGGGTAGATTAAAAAGAAATTCTCTTTTTTATTCTCACGTTATCTCAAATCATTCCTCGTCCGGGTAGGCGATCGGTGCAACGCTGCGCTCGGCGGGCTTTTTCTCCGTCAGGATTCCCGGCGGGTAATAGAACTGCTGGTGCAGTTGAGCATTGATCTTACCGGAATAATTGTACCCGCGGTAGGTGCCCCAATACTGCATCACCCGGAACCAGAGTATGCTGACGAATTGCTGGCCGAACACCCCTTCGCGCCGCGCCTGCGCCAGATCCGAGAAGATATGGCTGGTCGCCATCCGCAGGAAGCGCCAAAGGGAGAAACGGCTGTCGGGCAGGATTTGCTTCATGGCGACTGCCTCCCGCCGGTACCGATTATAGACCTGTTTGGGCGTTTCATCATGCAAGTGGATGATCTCCGCCTCGGCGACATACGAGATGGCGTAACCCTGGGCAAAAGCCCAACTACTCCAGGCCAAATCTTCCAGCCCGGTGACCTGCTCGTTGTAGGGAGCCTGCTCCCAGAGCGTCCGGCGGATGGCGGCATTGGCGTTGTGGCTGTAAGGGTGTCCCTGCCGGGGGGTGGAGACGTCCGGGAAATACTGCCGGAACCACTGGTGTTCTGAATACCGGTTGGTCTTGCCGCCGCGCTGCTTGCCGTAGCTGACGGCCACCTGCGGGTCTGCAAAGGGAAAGAGAAGCTGTTCCAGCCAGTCCGGGTAGACCGGGTAGCAGTGGGCGCTGATGTTGACGATGAACTCCCCGCGGGCCGCCTGGATGCCCCGGTTGAGCGAGCGGCCAAAGGTGAATTCCTCCGGGCTGATGTGGACAACCTTCACCCCAAACTGCTCGGCAATCGCCACGGTATCATCCGTGGAACCGGAATCGACCAGGATGACATCGACGCCTTCCAGCGTCTGCTGCCGGATGCCGGTGAACAGGCGCCCGATGTTCTTCCCCTCATTATATGCCCGCACCACCACCGAGCATTTCAGCGGGGCGCTGTCCATCACCAGTCCATATCCTTCTCATAGCCGAGCTTAACCAGCATATCCCCGGTGACCTCCTTGAACAGGGCCGTGAGCTCCGGGGTGAAATGTTTACGCCATCCGCCGACCTTGCCGCTCCGGAAAGTAGGCGAATGCGAGGGGTTGATCACGCCCGCCAGCGTGCGGATCGCCTCACCCCGGTCTCCGCTAAATTCAAGCCCGCGGGCGATCACATGCGCCAGGATGCGCTCCAAAGCCGCCTCCTGGTTGGTGATCAGGTCCTCAAAATGCAGGGTCAGCACGGCTTCCTGGTCCAGCCAGCCGAGATAAGGCGCAAACCGCTCCCGGATGTCCGGAAACTCCACGTCCAGCTCCGGGCGCCCCAAAATGCTCACCCGCAGACGTTCATCAAAGGTGGATAATTCCTCGGTGTAGTAGGTATGGTGCACGTGGTTAGGCTCCAGCTCGGTGACGTAAAAAACATGCGAAACGACCACATCGCGCGGGTCGCGCAGAATGAAGAAGGGCGCAAATTCCGGGCGGCAAAGCGCGGCCACAATCTCCGGCTCGGCGTGCAGGTGACCATAGCCCATATCACCCGGGCGATAGCGCTGTAACCGGCGCACGATCTGCGGCGTGGGGGTGCGCTCGCCGGTGGCCCCGGCATACATAGTGATAGCCGGTAGGCCGCTTTCCACGAATGGTCCTATCTGCGGGAATCCTTCCAGCACCTGGGTGAGCAAATGCGTGCCGGATTTGGGGAATGAGTTAGCAAACAGGATCGGCGCATTGGCTCCCCCAACCCGCATCTTCACCTTTGCCCGGCGCGCCTTCCAGCGTGCCAGCCGGAGCAGGTCTTTCAACTGCGCTTTCACGGCATTCCCCCACCCGGTTTCAAACGCAGGTCGGTGGGCTGCGGCGTCGGGCTGAAGCTGACCAATCCCTTTTCGGCGAAGGTAGCCAGGATCTCCCACACCGCCTGGAAGGAAATCTCCAGATCCAGGGCAATATCGGCCACCGTGCGGGTGCCGTCACAACGCTCCATGATCCGGAACAGGTTGCGGTGCCCCTCCGGGTTGACCCGGTAATCGATCCAGATGCCGTACCCCGAGGCGAATACTTCCCCTTTGAAATGGTTGACCACAAAGGCGTTACGGTCAAAAGCAGCGGCCATCGCCAGCACGGCATCGCGGGCCGCTTCCAGCCGCTCCTGTGAGACTATTGCCGGGGTATCGCCGCTGGAATGGTACTGCGGATAGGGGAGGACCACCGTCTCGTTTTCCTCCGATTTTGCCACCCGCGAGAGTGAAAGCATCGGCACGCGCACGCCCGGCGCGTTGAACTGGCGTTCGTCGTTGTTGATGATCGAGCGGTACGGCCCGACATACGCCTCCGGGGATACGCCCCGCAAGGCCGTGACCAGCGCCTTGTCCGACTGGCTTTCCGGCTGGAAGGACTGCTGCAAGGCCAGCACCGAATCGTTCCCCAGCATCTCCAGGAACAGGCCGCCGACCATCTTCGGGATCAGGTCTTCATTGTGGCTGAGATAGGAGACCGAGCCAATCGTCTCCGGCAGGACCAGCAGGCGGTAGGTGTAATGCGGTTTCGGCCCGGCCAGCAGCGCCCGGAAAGCATCGACGCCCACTACCACCCCGGCCAGGTCGTCATTGACCATTGCCGGGTGGCACAAGTGGGCTGCCATCACGAAGCTCTCCTCCACCTCGCCGGGTACGACCACCTCCCCCACTTTGAGCGTACCGGGTTCAAACGTGGTGTGGATCACCACCCGGTATTCGTCCTCGTCCAGCAGGTCGCGTACCTGCTGGGTAGTGCACAGGCCCCAATCTCGCTGGTAATATTTGAACACAAAGGGGATCAGGTCGGGTTCTGTTGGATGGATGTGCAGGTGCTCCATCAGCTCGTCCCGTCCCACCACACCCTCAAAGGGCAGCGAATACGAGACCACGTGCAGCGGGTGGTCGGCATGGTCGATGATGCGGCGGCCGTCCAGCGTTTCCAGATACGCTTCGTGGCAGGTCCATTTTTCGGGCACTTTCCACGTCCACACCTGCGTGCCGGTGGGGTATTCGTGGATGGTCATCGGCACTTCTTCCGCCAGCCGGTAGAGCGCCTTGTCGTAATCATCCGAGACCAATTCCCGCGCCAGGAACCAGAGTTCCTCGATCAGCTCCATCATCGTGCTCACAGGTTGGCCTCCGGTTTATTGGTCACAAAGCGCCATGGGTCTGCCCGCAGCAGGTCGCTGGCGGCGGCAGCAAAATCGTCCAGGCGGCACAGGGAGACACGGCCTTCCACTGCCTGCGGCGGCGCAGCTCGTCCTCGATCCCGTAAATCTCCAGGCGGGCGTCAATCTCCATATCGCGCACATACATGCGGTAAACCACATCCTGCCATTCGCCCCCGCGCCGCACCCGCCCGCTGAAATCTTTCCAGTAGCGGTAGGGCACGCCGACACGCTGTTCGCTGTAATGCAGGATAGAAGCCGCCTGGATATCCGCCCCCAGCAGCAGCAGCTTGAACCCATGCCGCACCATCCAGTCCACCGCCGAACCATCATCGAAGGCGCTGGGGGTATCCAGTGCGGCCAGTTCGGCGGCATGTTCCCCCAGGAGGGCAAAAGACTGC
>QKGK01000008.1 GCA_003250455.1 Chloroflexota bacterium
TAAAGGAAAAAGCAATCCGATGGATGTCTGGGTAATGCACGTTTCCCCAAATTAGCGTCCCAAGTCAAGACCACCCGCATAGCTGAATCAAGCTTCTTCGATCATTTGGCGGGAATCCACCTTTTCCATTTCTTCTTTTTAGTAGCATATTCCTATCAGACCCTTTTTGAATTTCCATATGCTTTAAGCATTCGGTTTCCACCAGCCTGGCTGACAGGTAAAACCGGCGTTTTTGTGTTTCGGGCCTGCTTCCCTCAACCTCCTAAAGTATTTATAAAAAACCGGGCGTAGTTGTACGCCCGGCTGTAACATTCCTAATTGACCTAGGAACGAATTGTATATGAAGTATTCTTCGATTTTCTGGAAGTTTTGCGTTGCCTCGGTTGATTATTATTGTAATGATTTTCCGGTTTGGGTACCGAGTAATCAAAACCAGGCAGCTTCTTTTCCGGTAGTTTTTCGTCCATGATCTTTTCGATTTTTTGGACCAGGCTGCGATCGTCCGGGGTGGTCAGCGTGAAGGCCTCTCCGTTCCGCTCGGCCCGGCCTGTCCGGCCAATCCGGTGGATGTAAGCATCTGCCGTATCGGGCATATCAAAGTTGATCACATGCGAAACGCTCTCAATATCCAGCCCGCGGGCGGCAATATCTGTCGCCACCATGATCTCAAACTGTCCCTTTTTAAAGCCATTCAGGGCCGAGTTGCGCTGGCTCTGGCTTCGATTGCCATGCAAGCTGGTAGCAGAATAGCCATCCTGATTGAGTTGTTTTGCGAGACGTTGAGCACGGTGCTTGGTGCGCGTAAAAATCAGCACGGAATCCATTTCCGTTTCTTCCAACAGCCTGAGCAGAAGATTTTTCTTCAGGTGCTGCGGGACAGGATATAACGTATGCGATACGGTATGTGCCGGACGGGCAAGCCCAATCGAAACCCGCTTCGGCTGGTTTAAGGTCTGTGCAGCAAGCTGCTCGATCTCATTGGGGAAGGTCGCTGAAAACAGCATCGTCTGGCGTTGCCTGGGCAGCTGCTTCATGATCCGTTTGACATCAGGGAGGAAGCCCATATCCAACATCCGGTCAGCTTCATCCAAAACCAGCATCTCGATGGAATTAAAGTCTGCTACTCGATTTTGCATATGGTCCAGCAGGCGGCCAGGGCAGGCCACCACAATCTCTACGCCTGACCGGAGCGCATCGGCTTGCGGCTTCGCCCCGACGCCTCCATAAACGGTCACACTGCGCAGCTTGGTGCCTTTGCCCAATTCCAAAATGGTTTGGTGTATTTGTTCGGCCAGTTCACGGGTTGGGGTAATGATCAGGGCGCGGGTTTTGTTTCGGGGCCCTTTGAGTAATTTGTGCAGGATCGGCAAAACAAACGCGGCTGTCTTGCCGGTGCCTGTCTGGGCGGTACCGATAATATCATTCCCAGACAATGCCAACGGGATTGCAGATGCCTGGATCGGGGTTGGCTGCTCGAATCCGGCCTGATGGATTCCGGTATTTAAACGGGAATCGAGATTGAACTGATTGAAGTTCATAGATATTTCCTTTATTCAGAAGCCGAGCGTATGTCAGGGAATTCGAGCGGTCGCTCAAAGATAACAGCGGCAAAGACTGCTGGAGTAATTATTAAAACTGGGCCAAAGATACTCCATAGTTATGCGCTTGTCAAGCCACCAGAAAGTGGCTATATACAAAGATCTTATAAATTGTTAACACACTTAATCCCAATCTGGTGTACACTGAGTTGCTTGATTAAGAGAAGTTCTAAAGAAATATGCCTACATGTGATTTGGAACCCATGCTTGAAATAGCAATACTTATACGAAAGGAGTTCCAGATCATGACTGAAAAAATTCAAGGCACCGTAAAATGGTTCAATGGCACCAAAGGTTTTGGTTTCATCGAACGTGAAGGCGGCAAAGATGTTTTTGTTCATCACACCGCAATCATTGGCGAGGGTTACAAAACCCTGAATGAAGGCCAACGGGTAGAGTTCTCTGTCACCCAGGGTACCAAGGGTCCCCAGGCAGTAGACGTAGTTGCTCTCTAAATAACCAACAAGAAAAAGAAAAACCGGACAATAATATTGTCCGGTTTTTTTCTTTAATTGCAGTCATTCTCACTCAAGGCGCACAACTCAAATTAGCTGTACCCCAAGGCCTGCATCTCTTTGCCCAAAAACTTGCGGAAGACGCGTAGTTGCGTTGCAGTCAGGCGTTCCCGGAAGCGCTGAACAGACTTCTTGTGGATCGTCTTGGTCCTGGCCAGCTTGGGGTCTCCCCCGGCAGCCAGGTTAAAGTGCTCAAACGGGTAGACCTTCTCAAACGGCAGTTCCAGGTAATCAAACAGGTCTGCCAGCACCGTGTCCGGGTCGCTGACCAGATCTTCATAGCGCACCAGGTGCCAGCGGTTCTGAAGCTGAAAATACTGGCGGTAGACGCGCTTCCAGCGCTGCAGCAGACCGACATCGATCCCGTGGAGCTTCCTGCCCGGCAGCCACAGGCTGGAACCGTAAGCATATCCCGCCTCCAGGGCAGAGAGATAAGAATCGCGCGGATCGCGGGCCAGCCAGATAAATTTATCAAAACGCCGGTAGAGCAGCCGCGTGCGGAAGAGGAAGAAATTGTCCATCGGCTTGATGCAGATGTTGCCTTCCGGTGTATATCCAGAAAGTAAAGCTGGCAGCACCAGGAAAGAGCTGGCATCGCTGAATGATTTGATCTTTGAATGCCCGTTGAGCATATGCTGCAGCAAGGTGCTGCCGCTGCGTTGGTGGTAACCGATCAGTATTTTCATTGATTGTCCTTTATATTTTTTAAATACGCCGCCAAGTATAGGGCGACTGCCAATATTTTTCCAGTTCAATCTGCTGATTCCAACAAAATCTTTACAATTTGATAATCACACAATATTCCTACTTGTCCGCTCCGATTAATTCCTGTATCGTTAAGCTGATAATGGAATCAAGTGCATTTTCCAAAAAAATGAAATGGGAGGCAGTATGACTTCGTTTAAAGTAATGACCTGGAATGTTGAAAATCTTTTTATCCCTCACACAGGCGCAGCGCTGGACGAAATCCAGCAGTTCGCCCTCAAATTGAACCTGCTGGCAAGCGTCATCGGGGAAGCAGATCCAGACGTGGTCGCCTTCCAGGAGGTTGGCGGGGAAGAGCCGCTGGCAGACCTGCAGCAAGCCTTCAATGGGGCTTACCCTTTCCGGGCGGTCTCTGCCTTCCCAGACCAGCGCGGTATCCGGGTGGCGTTCCTTTCCAAACACGAGATCACCATGGCCGAAGATATCGCTGACTTTCCGCCGGGCCCGGCCACCCAGATCTACAACCAAAGCACCAGCGGGCAGCCTGTGCCGCTTACCCGATTAGGGCGAGGCGCATTGCTCATCCAGGTGCAAAAAGCCGGCCTTGCGATCTACCTGATCGCCGTGCACCTCAAATCCAAGCTGCTCACCTTTAAGGATGAAAACGGGCGGAGCAGCTTTAAGCCCAAAAATGAGGACGATCGCGCCGAAGTGGCAGGGATCGCCCTGCACCGCCGCACCGCCGAAGCGGTCACCGTCCGCCAGCGCATCAACCAGTTCATCGAAAATCAAAGCGGGCAGCCTCTGCTGGTGATGGGCGACTTCAACGATGTGCCGGAAGCGCAAACCTCCCTGATCTTCACCGGACCCACGGGCAGTGAGATTGGCACCAAGGGCTTTCACCGTGCTGATGCGGGCGATGACGCCCGGCTGTTCAACCTGGCCCCCCTCATCCCCGAAGAACAACGCTACTCACGCATCCACAACGGGCGCGGCGAGCTGCTCGACCAGATCTTTGCCTCAGAAGAACTTTTCCCCAGGGATGCTGAAAACGACCGCATCTTCCCCGTGGTGGAAAGCTTGGTCGATTTTGCTGGTAATTTGGTGTCGATTGCAGATGATCCCAACCTGCGCCTGGACAAAATTCCGCCTGACCACGCACCGGTTGTAGCAGCCTTTGAACTATAAATACAAACGTTCAGTCATTTTGATACAATTGCTTGACTTGATACCTTGAAAATGTTAATCTTAATGTGTCTTCACTACGAAAGGAGTTAACTAATATGGTACTTGGTGGCTACGCAAATCGTATTGCGTGGGTCGATCTCACAACAGGAACTACAGAATTCAAACCTGTCCCCGAAGATCTGGCCCTGAAATACATTGGGGGGCGAGGGCTAGGTGTCAAATTTGTTTATGACAACGGCCCTGAAGTTGATCCGCTTTCTCCTGACAACATCCTATGCTTTATGAATGGCCCGCTTACTGGTTCTGAGGCCAACATGAGCGGCCGTATGGCCGTCGTGACCAAATCACCGCTTACCGGTACGGTCACCGACAGCCACCACGGCGGCTGGTCGGCTGCCAGGCTGCGCTGGGCTGGCTATGATGGGTTGGTGTTCAAAGGGAAATCCGAGAAACCCGTATATGCCTACATTACCGAGGATGGTTTTGAACTGAAAGACGCATCCGAGGTCTGGGGCATGAAAGTCC
>QKGK01000264.1 GCA_003250455.1 Chloroflexota bacterium
GAATATTCTAACGACGAGTCCCTGGGTAAATATACCGGAGGAAGGGAATATTGAGGGGGAGGCAAGTGCGGACCAACGAATTGTGAGCTGGGACCTGGATAGCGGTGAACAGGTGCTCAACCTGGGGTCGCATTCGGATTGGGTGCGGGATGTCGTTTACAGCCCGGATGGGGGGCGCTTGGCTGCCGCAGCACAGGATGGCTGGGTGACGATCTGGGATGTTGCTGCCGGTGAGCAGCTTTTATCTTTCGAAGCCTTCAACCATGCTGTTTTCCGCCTGGCCTTTCGACCCGATGGCAGTCAGATGGCCACCAGCGGAGGAAAAGTTATAAAAATTTGGGATGCTGCTACCGGAGACCGGCTGATCACCCTTGAAGATCACAAAGCCGAAGTCTACGATATTGCCTACAGCCCGGACGGCCGGTATCTGGCAAGCGCCAGCCTGGACGGTACTGTGCGCATCCGCATCCTGGAACTGGACGAACTGATTGCCGCGGCGCAAGCCCGGTTGACGCGCACCTGGACGGAAGAAGAATGCAAACAGTTCCTGCACCTGGAAACATGCCCACCCAATACAGGGGAGCATTAAAATGAAATTTAAGGATGGAAGCTCCTACCGGGTGTAGTAGAACAGGCTGCCTTCGTAGTTCTTGTCTACGTTCTCTTTGCTGTCAAACTTCACCTGGATATTCTCGCGCGTGTAGTAGTTGAGGGTGTCAAACTTTTTCAGCACAGCGTAGTAGTCGTCTACGATGCGCTGGTTGAGGCCTTTTTGCTCGTTGAGGGGAATATCCGCATCGGTATAGTAAAACACCACCGTGCTGGAGAAGATCGCGATCACCCGCCAGACGGCGCGGTACCTGAATTTAACCAGCCACTTAAAGCTGTCGATCGCTTTCCAGTTGGCGACGGTTTTTGCCTCTTCCGAAAAATCGTTGTAGGCGACAAACAGGTCGTCAAGCTGCTCTTCTGAGGCGATCTGATGCTTGATTGCCAGCTTGCAGAACTGCCTGGCGATCTGGCTTTGATAATCCTTCCTCGGCTCCAGATGCCGCACATACATTTTCTGGTAGTCCTCGGTATTTTCGAGGATCAGGTACAGCCGGTACCGGCCGGAGGGTGAGCTTTCGAGCCTGCTGAACTCGAAATTGACGACCCCAACCGCATATTTTTCCATCATCCAGCCAGAAAGCTCGGCCAGGAGTGGGCTTTTTTGGGCCTTTCCTGACACAAGCTCCCTGGTTTGTTTATAAAGCGCATCGCTCAGCAGTACCAACAGGCTCTCCGGTTGATCTTGGGTTCAAAAGGTGAAGGGTGTACCTTTTCAGATTATAGTGGAAAATCCGCCGCGTTTGATGAGAAGAAAATGATCGTATTTCCCGGATAACTGCCTGCTACCAGGCGACATGTGTATAAGGCACCAGCCCGGCGGCCACTTCAACCATCTGCGGTGTGATCCGGTAAAGCCGGAACAGGTGCCGGGCTTCGGGCGGCAGCATATTACTGACCATCGGGTTATCGGCGATGAACTGCTGCTGGATGCCCTCATCGGTTTCCAGTGCCGCGTCGCCGCTGATGCGCACCTGCGAATTCTCCGCCAGCTTCGACCATACGATCTCGACGTGCGGGTTGCTCTCCATTTCGGCTACTTTGCGGGTGTGGCCGAAGGTGAAGAAGTACAGGCAGTCGTTGTAGATATTGTGGATCCCGATCGGGCGTACCCGCGGGCGGTCGCCCTCCCCCATGGTTGCCAGGTAACCAAAGTGCACCTCTTTGATATAGGATACGATTTCCTGCTTGTTCATCTGGGTTCTCCTTTATGCTTTCCTAATTGTTTCGAGTGATGCTCTAACTATAGGACGAGAGGTCCGGAATGTCAGTGTACGCCAGGAGTATCTTGGAAAACAAAAATAAGGTGTACCTGGGTACACCTTTCCGGAATATGCTCACATGCCTAGATAGTGTATCTGCGGGAACCCGGCTTCCAGGTCCTGCCAGAAGCGCTCTTTGAGGATGGCGGGATAGACCTGCATGGCTGAAACCTGCTCTTTTGAGAAGAACCCGGCATCCACCAGGAAAGACTCGTCAGCGTCCCGGTAAATCAGGCTCAGCTCCCCGCTCACCAGCGTGCAGACCACCCAGAACTTGCACACATAGCGGTCGCCGTCGATCAGGTTTTCCACATAGGCGATCTTCTCCGCCCGCACTACCAGGTTGGTTTCTTCGAAGACTTCCCGTTCAGCCGCCCTCAGGAAGCCTTCATCCCCTTCCACCCCGCCGCCGGGAGGCACCCAGAAATCGTAGGCGCCTTCCCGGTGGTGGTGGACCAGCAGCACTTTGTTCTGGCGGAGGACGATCCCGCCGGCGCTGATGCGGTGCTTCATGGGCGGTTAATTCAGCTGGACGCGGATCATCGCCACAGTTTGCACGGCCTGCTCAACCTCCGCCTGGAGCGGGTTGCCCTGCTCGTCGAAGGTCACGTTGTAGAATTTGGCGTCAAACGGGGACTGCATGAGGTGCGCGGCCAGCTCGACGGCAATCGCGTTTTTGTCTTCGGCTACCGGCTCGGCGATGCCCTGGTGGTCTTTGCCCCGCAGCCGCAGCTGCACCGGCGCTCCGCCGCGCAGGTTCTTCCACCAGTTGGCATGGGTGAAGATCAGCACCTGGTCTTCCTTCTGGCAGTAGCTCACTGGGGTGGTATAGCGCTTGCCGCTTTTGCGCCCGGTAAAGGTGATCAGCGTCAGGTAGCTGCTGACCATCCCGTGCAGCGGCGAGCGCAGCACGAACTTCATCGTCTTGTTGAGGATCGGGGGGACAGAAGTGGATTCAGACATCTCGAACTCCTTATGCCTGGTTGGCTTGTTCGGCCAGGTGTGCCTGGTAGGCTTTCCAGCCCGGGCACCAGGTGGTGTGCCAGCGCCACAGACGCGCCATGAACGACTTGGGGTTGGCTTCGGCTTTTGCCCGTATGGGGCAGGTTTCACAGCCAAAGGTCTCTTTTTCTTCTGATTTTTGATTGGTTTCCATAAGATTTCTCCTCGTATTTTGGTTGTGGACCAACCGGTCGAGGTCATTCACCAGCCGGTTGATCCTGGTAATTAATTTCTAGGCTGCGGCTTCCTCTGCCCTGGCCGCGGGAAGCGCCCGGGGGCTGGCGACCAATACCGCCGCGGCGATCACCCATAGGGCTGCGCCGAAGATCAGGTCATAGGTGACCAGTCTTGCCCCGGTGAGAGCCGGCGGGATCAGCACCAATTGGCAGGCCGAGAGTGGGGCGTGCATCAGCACCACCAGCAGCAGGCTGTTCGTCCGCTCGTAGATCCATACCAGCAGCACCCGGTAGGCTGGCAGGAAGGAGAACAGCAGGACGGACAGGTAAACCACGGGCGACAGTGCGCCGGCATCGCCGCCGCTGGGCGAGAAGGGCGGGTAATGCCATGCGCCCCACAGCAGCCCGACGACCAGTCCGGTCGCCAACAGGCTAAAGCGCCGCCGCAGCCGGGGGACGACAAACCCGCTCCAGCCCAGTTCTTCAAAGAAGCCAACTGCCAGCCCCATCACCACGCCGGTGATCGCCAGGGTGGTCTTGTCCTGCTCGGCGGCAATCGCCGGCAGAAAAGCCGGGTCCGTGCGGGACAGCACTGTCAGGATGGCGACCACCAACACGGGCACGGTGAGCAGCGCCACCGCATACCAGCGGATCCCTACCTGCCACTTTCCCAGCCGGGAAAACAGCGACCGGTAGCCTGCCCGGCCTTCCACCAGCCCGATCATCAGCAGGCCAGCCGTGCTGGGTCCCAGCAGCATTCCCACATACACCATCGGCCCGGCCGCCTCGATCTGCTCCTTGGTGAACGGGAACCTGAACGAGCCGACCAGCAGGAAAATGCTGCCCCATGTGATCAAAAATGTCAGCAGAAAATAGGTGAGGGCCGCATACCTGTTTATAAAAGCTTTAATCCTCGTCATTACAATCTCCTTTTCGATCGTCGTGGGAGGGCGGGGCTGCGGCATTTACCGAGACCAGGGTCAGGTTGAAGTCACGGATGCGCTTGATCAGGCCATGCAGCGCGGCCTGGTCCGCAAGGTACCCGGAAAACAGCGTTTCGTCCCCGTCCAGCGGGCAGATCTCAAGGTCGGCAAACCAATCTGACCAGTATGGATCGAGATGGCCTTTGACTCTGATTTCGTAAAACTCCGGCATACCAGCCCTCCATTCCTAAGTTGCTCTTAGTGTACGGCGCGGCAGGAGAACGCACATCTGCCAAATGGGGTATTCAGGGTTTATTTTGGGTTTATTGGCTACCTAGGATAAAGTGGATTCCCGCCTGCGCGTGAATGACCTGATTCTCTGGGTTAAAGTGTCATTCCCGCACGGGTCTGGCGGGAATCCATAAATAATAGACGGAAGAATGGAGAAGCGAGTAGTTAAGGAAAAGAGCCAAACACGCCAGTTTGACGGAGCCTTTTATCTATAAATCAGGGAAGAAGTTCCAGCGCACGGGCGCGGGCAACTGCCTCGGTGCGG
>QKGK01000283.1 GCA_003250455.1 Chloroflexota bacterium
GATGATCAGCCCTCCGTTGCTGTGCCAGGAGCTGATCTGCTGGAGGGCGAGCAGTTGGGTCAGGGCTTGCGGGTCCAGCGTGAGCGGCGGCGTGGCGGTGGTGATATTGCTCTGGAAGGCCTGGTAGCGGGAATGGGTCAGCAGCAGCCCATCGGTGATCGCATTTGAATCTGCCCCGAGGTCTGTGACCGCGAAGAATGGCGGCAGTTCCGTCAATAACAGCTGGTCGATGGTCTTGCGCACCGTGGGGATTTCCTCAATGAGGGGCAGTTCTCCTCCCACAAATCCAGGGAAATTCAAACTGATAACCCCAAGGCGATTGCTGCTGCCATCGTGCAGGCCGGCGATGTAGGCTTTGCCAATCTCGCCCGTCCAGAAGGGGCTGCCGGAGAAGCTGTTCACGCCCAGGTCGCCTTTCAATTCGGGGCGAGGGGAGGTGTGCACATTCAGGGAAGGGCCAAACAATAAATTGAAGCCTAAAGAACTTAACTCTTTGCCCACTAATTCACCGGCGCTTTGGGCTAGTTGGGTATCCCAGGTGGCGCCAATGGCCATCTGGCTGGGAATGGGCGAAAGGCCGGAGAGGATCTGGTCAGAGGGGAACCCGTCGCCGTCTTGCTGGATGGCGATGAACAGCGGAATGAGCACCGGATTGAAAGATTCGCCTGTATTACGGTTTTCGACCGTCTGCCGGGAGTTGGCGATTTCTGCCCGCTGAATTTCCTGGATCAGCAGCCAGGTTTGCAGCAGGGAATCCTCTCCCTGTGGAATATTGTTGTTCTCGGCTTTGAAGTTGACCCCACCAATGTGATACCGGGTGATCAGCGTGTAGAGCTGGCTCCCCTGGGAAAGCAGATTGCCTTCAAAATCGATGATGAAAAGCTGTCCGACGCGTTCTTCCGGGGTCATGCGCGTCAGCAGATCCCTTGCAAGTTCCTCGCTGGACTGCACCTGGGCTGAGGGCGCCGCCATGGAGGGGCTGACCGCGATCAGAGGCAGGAGTATCAGCGCAACGATCAAAAAGGATCGCATATAGGAGCGTTTCATATTCCTTCCTCGCGGGTCTGCATGGCAAGGGCGGGGTTGTCGGTGATGATCCCCCAAACACCCAAAGATTTCAGCCTGCGCATCTCATCGGGATCATTGACCGTATAGCACAGCACCGCCTGTCCCCTGATTCGAGCTTGCCGCATGAAGCGGGGATTGACCAGGGAGAAATGCGGGTGCAGTGACCACGGACGGAAAAATAGCCTGTACAGCCAATACTCCAATTTTCCGGCAAAGCCGGGAAGCAGCAGTAAACCCACTTTGGCGTTGGGCTGAAGTTTGCGCGTCTGGATGAGCAAACGGCGGTCGAAAGAGGAGTAGATGATCTTCTCCCCGAGGCCGTGGTCGGCCACTAATTCCAGCACCTTTCCAGGCAATTGATGAGATTGGGGGGTGAATCCTTTGAGTTCAATATTGATCCACATTTTATCCTGGATCAGTGTGAGCACTTCGTCCAGGGTAGGGACTTTTTCTCCGTTCCCGGCGTCCACGCTGCGGATTTCTTCCAGGGTCAGTTCCCCCACTTTGCCTGTACCGCTGGTGGTCCGGTCGAGCTCGTCGTCATGAATGACGACGAGATGGTCATCCGCGCTCAGGTGGACATCGAGTTCAATCCCGTCGGTATTTAGTTCCATTGCCAGACGAAAAGCTGCCAGGGTGTTTTCAGGGGCATGTGCGCTGGCACCGCGGTGAGCAATCACAGCCGGAGAAGGAGCTTGGGGTTCCATGCTTACAGATCGACGAAATAGGCCTCGGCTGCCCGGGTGAGCATCTCGCGCGACATGGCCGGTTCAATGTTGAGATAGCGGGCGATGTCAATGATCTGGTCGCAGATATCCCGTGGGTGAGACGCGCGCAATTTGCGGTTGGGTTTGATGTACCATTCCTGAAGCAGATAGGCGAGTCCCTGGTCGCTGTATTTGACGCGTTTCGTCTGGGCGACGGTCTTAAATATTTCGCGGAACTCCTCGTAATTGGGGTCTCCGATCTCGATCTTATGGCGCAAACGGCGCAGGAAGGCTTCGTCCACCAGGTCTCTGGGGGGGAGGTTGGTGGAGAAGATCACCAGTACGTCAAAGGGTATCTCTACCTTTCGGCCGGTGTGCAGTGTGAGGTAATCGATCCGGTTCTCCAGCGGGACAATCCAGCGGTTGAGCAGGTCGCGCGGGCGCACTTGCTGGCGGCCAAAGTCGTCAATCAGGAAGATGCCGCCGTTGGCTTTCATCTGGAAAGCGGCTTCGTAATATTTGTTGGTGTCATCAAAAACCAGGTCGAGCCCTTCCATGGTCAGCTCGCCGCCGACTACAATGAAGGGGCGGCGGATGCGCACCCAGCGCGGGTCTCTGCGGCTGCCGGAGCGAAGCGATCCGGTTCCGGCCGAGGTGGTTTCATCATCTGAGGCCAATTGGTGGTTGACCGAGTCATACAGCTTGATGACCTGCCCGTCAATATACAGAGCGTAAGGGATGTACATGGCATCGGTGCCGCCCATGTTCCCAATGGCGCGCGCGATGGTGGTCTTCCCGTTTCCGGGAGGGCCGTACATGAACATGGATGTACCGGAGTTGACTGCCGGGCCAATCTGGTGGAAGGTTTTTTGCGAAAGCACCAGCCCGGAAAGCGCCTGCCGCATGTTCCGTTGGGTGACATTGGTGCGGCCGCGCGACTGGCGCAGGATAGCCTGGTTGTAAATGTCAAGCGGCACAGGGGCGGGGCCGGCATATTGGCTGCGCTCCAGGGCTTCGCGGGCTCTGACGATACCCGCACCAGTGATGGCGTATTGGTATGCGCCCTCTCCCAGCCCGCCCATTTGGCGGCGAACTTCAATGAACTTCTCGCGTTTCAGGTTTTCCATGATGTGGTCGACAATCCCGGCGAAGGGCAGCGCGATCCGTTCTGCTACCTGAAAACCGTTGAGATATCCGCCAAAATAAACGATCTTTAATGCCAGGTCTTGCAGCCAGAGTTCGGTCAGCCCGGTATCTTCGATTGTCGTCAGCGCGGGAGGTAAAAATGCGTTTTGTTCTGGGGGTCTTACCATTTGTCTTCCCTCCAGGGGATACCTGAAAAAATTTGCTCTCCCAGGATGGGATAGCAGTTCAATTATAGCATGCGGGCAGTTTTCGACCGGCTTAAAACCATTGCAAACTCAGAGATAAATAGGTGCAGATTTTTTCATTATTCAGTATAATAGCGCCATGCCATTAGACCTTTCCGTTATTATGCCTGTCTACAACGAGGAAGATACCCTCGAAGAGATCGTCCAGCGTGTGCGCAAGGTGGGGTTAGCATCTGAGATTGTGATCGTAGACGATGGTTCCCGAGACCGGACCAGAGAGATTTTATCCAAATTAGAAGACCTGCCAGAGGTTCGGATCATCCTGCATGAAAAGAACCAGGGTAAAGGCGCTGCGGTTGTCACGGGGATGCGGGCAGCCAGGGGAGACCTGATGATCGTGCAGGATGCGGATCTGGAATATGACCCAAACGATTACCACCTCCTGGTCCCGCTGTTTGATTCTGGGGATGTGGATGTGGTCTATGGCTCCCGGTTTGCCACCAAAAATTCCCAGGCTTTTTTGACCCAGTATGTAGCGAACCGCTTCCTGACCATCATGACCAATTTGCTTTACGGGGCCAAGCTGACCGATATGGAAACTTGCTACAAAGTTTTCAAGCGCGAGGTGGTAGAAGGAATGACCATCCATGCACGCCGCTTTGATTTCGAGCCAGAGTTCACAGCCAAGATATTGAAACAGAAAGTGCGGGTAAAGGAAGTGCCGATCTCCTTTGACCCCCGCGGCTATTCGGATGGCAAAAAGATCAACGCCTGGGATGGTGTGGTGGCGCTGTGGACGTTGATCAAGTACCGCTTTGTGAATTAATGGGGGGATTATATTTCCCGGTGTTTTTCTATCCAGGCGGCAGCAAAATCGACCAGGGGTTTTTGGGGAAACAGAAGCGCAGCCGCCTGACCAACTTGTCCCTCTATCTGTAAGCCGGTCTCTTGGGCAAACGTCTCTCCGATGGTCACGAAGTCGTCATCGGTATAGTTGATCTGTTCAATTTCCACCCATTGCTGTTTACCATTTACCAATAGCGGTGCGCCATCTTTTTCAACCTGCTTGCCAGGGAAGTCGGCGCGGTGTTCGGCCAGGTGCAGGGAGGTATTGTTGCCGTGGCCGACGCCCAACAGCAGCACCCAGGCTTCCAGGTCGTATAGGCGCGCCAGCGGGGAGTTTTCTCCCATGCCAAAGTGGAGGCTGTGATTTGCCGTGATGGCGGCTGCCTGCGGGCCAAAAGCCGCGAAGGAGACTTGCGGATGATTGGAGCGCAGCACGCCTGACTGTTTGCGGAAAGATTCGGGGATGGCACCCATCTGCCGGGTGGGGGTGAGGTTCTGGTCGAAGGGCGGCATGGTGGCCCGTACTGTCTCCCACCAGCTTTGCGGGATGGGCGGATTTTGCCAATTGGCCGG
>QKGK01000565.1 GCA_003250455.1 Chloroflexota bacterium
TTCGAGGAACTGTGTGAGGAGATGCTCGCCGATGGGATACAACCAGTAGTCATTCTGGATCCCGGTGTAATGGTGGATAAGAATTATGAAGTATTTGCCTCCGGGCTGAAAGAAGAGGTGTATTGTACCTTGCCCGATGGCGAACCCGTGCGCGGATTGGTTTGGCCCGGTTGGGTGCATTATCCGGATTTCACCAGGCAAATTACCCGGGAGTGGTGGGGGAAGCAATACCAGAGCCTGATCGGGATGGGGGTAAAAGGATTCTGGCATGATATGAACGAACCGGCCGCATTCGCAGCGTTTGGTGAAGGCACCATGCCCCGGGTCGCCCGGCATGATCTGGAAGGCAGGGAAGGAAGCCATATTGAAGCCCACAATGTCTATGGCCTGATGATGGACCAGGCGGGATTTGACGCACAGCGGAAATTTCAACCTGAAAAACGCCCATGGCTGCTGACCCGTTCCGGATGGGCAGGAGTGCAGCGTTATGCCTGGAAATGGACGGGGGACGTGGAAAGCACCTGGTCTGCACTTAAGATGACCATCAGCACGGTGCTGGGATTGGGTATCTCGGGAATCTCTTATGCGGGGTCGGATATCGGTGGCTTTTCCGGGAACCCGGATGGAGAATTGTTTACCCGCTGGTTCCAGATGAGCACATTGATGGCGTTCTTCCGCAGCCATGCAGCCATCGGGGCGGAGCGGCGGGAACCCTGGGTGTTTGGCGAACCGTATACTTCTATCATCCGGGAATTTCTGCTGCTGCGGAAGAAGCTGATGCCTTACCTTTATACCCTCGCTTTCGAAGCCCGCCGCACAGGTGCCCCTTTGGCCCGACCGCTGTTTTGGTCGCAGCCGGAAAACCGGGCATTATGGCATGTGGATGATGCCTACCTGCTGGGGAATAATGTCCTGGTAGCTCCGGTGGTGGAGCAGGGGGCAGAAGTGCGTTCGGTATCTTTCCCGAAAGGGGGGTGGTATCACTATTGGGATGACAGCTACTTCCCCGGAGATTCCTCCGCCACGGTGCAAGCTCCCTTATCACAGATTCCATTCTTCATTAAGGCAGGCAGTATCCTCCCGACAGCAGAGAAGGATGGCATTATATTGCAGATCTACCTGCCTAAAGAGGATGGCGAATTTGTTTCCCATCATTATGCTGATGATGGGGATGGATATGGCGCATACCGTGTGGATACCTATCACTTAAAAAGAACTGGCGACCAGGTCTTGATCCGCAGGCATACGGAAGGAAGCTATCCGCCGGAGCCCCGGATGAAATTGGTGCTACACGGCGGCAGTACGCAGCAAATCGAAGCGGATGGTGAGATTGTGCCTTTCAATGGGGAGGCCGTAATTTTGCCATCTTCCGAAATTATCCAATTTGGTTTACAATAAACGGCAGGTACATTGGGCAGGAAAAGTACGCCGGAGAAAATATTAAAACCACTTGATTAATATTGCCAAAACAGTTATAATGCTAACTTGGCTATTTAGCGCTATCTGTATTTAACGCGCCGAGCATAATAAAGTAATAGTGGCGAAAATTCACTTTTCCGAACTTGTTTTCCCAGGAGATAATAGTAATGGTTGATATGTTGCCAGTCAAATCGTACTCTCGAATCAATGTCCAACTACCACTTCCAAATTTGATCGAGGTCCAACTTGAATCCTTTGAACGGCTGAAAGAATCCGGATTGAAGGATTTGTTTCATGAGATATCTCCGATTGAATCATACAACGGGGGGATGAAACTCTACTTCCCAGGCTATTCTCCAGAAGCAGAACAGTGGGATCTGCGCTTCTGGTTTGATAAACCCAAACACGATCTTGAAGCATGCATTGAGCGCGACCTGACCTACGCCCGTCCGCTGTATGTATCTGTTCTGCTGGCTGGTTCTGAGATCGCTGAGCCGATCAAGCAGGAGATTTTCCTGGGTGATTTCCCGGAGATGACGCCGAAAGGCACCTTCATTATTAATGGTACAGAGCGTGTGGTTGTCTCCCAACTGATCCGTTCTCCTGGCGCTTATTTTGAAGCACCGCGAGACCGTTCCACCGGTCGCATTCAGGCGACGGCAAAATTGATCCCGGACCGCGGCGCCTGGATGGAATATGAAACCCGTAAGGCAGATTACCTGACCCTCAAATTCAACCGCAAACGCACCATTCCGGTAACTATTTTCCTGCGTGCTTTAGCTGTGATCTCTGATGGCGTGGATGGGGACTCCCCCATCAAGGAAGGCTCCGACGAAGAATTGATCTCCCTGTTTGAGGATATCGACAACAACCCGGACCGTCTTTATATCGCCTCTACCATCCGCCAGGAACCGGATTGGGAAGAAGATGGCAAATACTCGATCGCAGAACAGGCATTGATCGAGTTCTTCAAGCGTATGCGCCCTGGTGACCCGGCTACCCTGGATAATGCCCGCGAATTCCTGGAGACCCAGTTATTTGACCAGCGCCATTACGACCTCGAAAGAGTAGGGCGCTATAAACTGAACCAGCGCCTTGGCCTGGAGAATAAAGTTTCTCTGGAACGCCGGACAATTACCAAATGGGATTTCATCCAGCTCATTCGCCGGATGATCCAGATCAACAATGAAGTGATCACCCCGGATGATATTGACCACCTGGGCAACCGCCGCATCAAAACCGTCGGCGAACTGATCCAGAATAAGCTGCGCATTGGCCTGCGCCGGATGGAACGGGTCATTAAGGAACGCATGTCCATCCGTGACCAGGAACAGCTTGCTCCGATCACCCTGATCAACATTCGCCCGGTTGTGGCAGCACTGCGGGAGTTCTTCGGCTCCAGCCAACTTTCGCAGTTTATGGAACAGACCAACCCGCTTTCAGAACTGAAGCATAAACGCACCGTTTCAGCCCTGGGACCGGGCGGCTTGCGCCGTGAGCGCGCCGGGTTTGATGTCCGTGACGTCCACCACTCGCATTATGGGCGTATCTGCCCGATTGAAACCCCGGAAGGTCCGAACATTGGCCTGATCGGCCGTTTGGCCTCCTTTGCCAAAGTGAACGAATACGGTTTTATTGAAACCCCCTATCGCGAAGTGATCAAATCGCTGCCGCCCAAGGACAAACTTCTTATTGGGCGCAAGCTGCGCGAGGATGTGGTGGATCCCAAGACCGAAAAAGTGGTTGCTAAAGAAGGTAAACGCGTGGACGAGGAAATGGCGCAAAAGATCGCCAAGCTGGATATTGGCGAAGTGCTGATCGTGCCGTATGTCTCGGATGAGATGAAATACCTCTCTGCAAATTACGAGGACAGCTACTATATCGTCCAGGCAAGCTCTCCTTTAAATGAATACCGCGAATTTACCCGGTCTCGTATGTCCAGCCGGCATAAATCGAACTTCCAGTTCTCGGACCCCACAGAGATCGACTTTGTGGATGTCGCCCCGCACCAGTTGGTGGGCATTAGCGCTGCGCTGATCCCCTTCCTGGAGCATGATGATGCCAACCGTGCCCTGATGGGTTCGAACATGATGTCGCAGGCTGTCCCGTTGGTACGACCTGAGGTTCCGCTGGTTTCCACGGGTGTGGAATCCTTCGCAGCCCAGGACTCCGGCCAGGTAGTGGTTGCTGAAGGTGAAGGGGAAATTATCTCGGTCACCGGGAGCCAGATCACGGTATTGGATGCCGAATCCAAAAAAGAACGCACCTATACGCTGCGAAAGTATCAGCGCTCGAACCAAAATACCTGCATTGACCAGCGTCCGGCTGTAGTAAAAGGCCAGCGCATCAGGAAAGGTGATGTGATTGCCGACTCCTCCTCAACGCAAGGTGGGAATCTGGCTTTGGGTCAGAACCCGGTGATTGCGTTTGTTTCCTGGGAAGGCGGCAACTTTGAAGACGCTATCCTGATCTCGGAACGCATGGTTCAGGACGACGCATTTACATCCGTGCATATTGAAAAACACGAAGTGGAAGCACGGGATACCAAACTGGGACCGGAAGAGATCACCCGCGATATTCCTAACGTAGGTGAGGATTCGATCAAGGACCTGGACGAGGAAGGTATCATCCGGGTAGGCGCAGAAGTTGGCCCTTCAGATATTCTGGTTGGCAAGATCACCCCGAAAGGTGAAAAAGAGCTGACCCCCGAAGAACGCTTGCTGCGGGCCATCTTTGGTGAGAAATCCCGCGACGTAAAAGACACCTCCCTGCGGATGCCGCACGGCGAACGCGGGAAGGTTGTGGATGTTCAGGTATTCTCCCGAGAGGACGATATCGAACTCTCTGCTGGCGTGGAAAAAATGGTGCGCGTCTCTGTGGCGCAGCGCCGCAAAGTGACCACCGGCGATAAAATGGCCGGCCGGCACGGCAATAAAGGTGTGGTTTCTCAGGTTGTGCCTGTGGAAAATATGCCTTTCCTGGAAGACGGCACCCCGGTGGACATTATCCTCAACCCGCTGGGTGTTTCCAGCCGTATGAACATCGGCCAGGTGCTGGAAGTGCATCTGGGCTGGGCAGCCCGCAGCATGGGCTTCCGGGCGG
>QKGK01000367.1 GCA_003250455.1 Chloroflexota bacterium
GTTATACCCAATATCCGTTTGGGCAAGTTTTATATTTGATTGCTTCCAGAGCAGACTTTTCTTCTTGTAAAATGGTGAGAGACCAGCAAAATTCAATTTTAAACCAAGTGTATCAGGATGATTTTCTTTGCTGGATGATCTCCCGCTCAGCCTCAATTGTGTCGAGAAAAGCCTGTTCTAAACTTCTGAATTTCATACCCAGCTCGCGTTCGGCTTTTTCTGCAGTGAATTTCCAGTTCCCAAAACCAGCATCAGCAAATTCGCGGGTGAATACATTCGGTAATTTAAACATATGTTGGATTGGTTCACAAATGCTGCAAAATGCCATCGCGATTGGTTTTGGCATCCAGAATAGTGTGACTTTGCTTCCCCCGGGAGTTGTCTTCCATAGATCGATCATGTCAGAGTGCCGCATTACCCCGTTGCTGAGGATATATTCCTCTCCAATCCTTCCATACTCAATGCTCCGTACAATCGCCTCAGCCGCATCATCCACCTGCACATGGGCGCGGGTTCCATTACGGGCAAATAACATGGGCGGCAAAATATGCCGAACATACATGCGTATCAGGTAGCCAACGCCGGAATGGTCCCCCGGACCGATAACCCCGGCAGGGGAGAGAATCACAATAGGAGCGCCTGCTTGCTGAAGTGATGTGGCAATCTTGTGAGCTTCAGATTTGGTGTATTCGTAATGGCTGCGCGGAGGAACCCGCCGCTGAAATGTTTCATCAGCAATCGTATCCCCTGTTTGCCCATACACCAGGATCGTGGATACATAAATGATCTTTTGGATTCCCAGTTCATAAGCCAACCCAAGCGTGTTTCTGGTTCCCTCTATATTGATCCTGGCCATCAAATCGCGTTCGCTCCTGGCGATCCCAAATTCGTACCAGCCTGCATTGTGGATTACAATGTCTGCCCCCTGCATGGAATCTCGCATGGATTCGCGGTCTGTTATATTTCCTGAAACCAGTTCTGCCCCGTCCGAAGCGAGGCTCTTTGCAGCGTCATTTTGAATATTGCGGGCGAATACGGTCACATTCCACCCGCGTTGAAGCAGCTTTTTCGTTAGTGGCAGCCCTAGGAAACCAGTTCCCCCAGTTAAGAAGATCTTCATTTCCTCCTCCAAACCCCAATTAAATAATGCGGTCAGATCAGGACAAAACAGTGATTCATTTTTTCAGGAAATCGCTAATTTACGTAAGAATCAATCGTTAATTGACGCACAGGTTGTAATACCCCCTGGTTGGAAAGAATTGAACTGCTTTGATCCTTTACATCTATTATATAGGTTTTTTTATTCCTTCTGAAGGAACAAAATACGCGAAAATGGCCGGAAAAAGAGGATTACCCGGAATGCTTGCCTTTGATCTTGCCGCCGTTCAGGCCGAGATAAGGGCGCAGGTACTGGCCGGTGTAGCTCTTGGGGTTCTCGGCCACTTCTTCCGGGGTGCCCTGGGCGATGATCCGGCCGCCGCGCGCCCCGCCTTCCGGGCCGAGGTCGATGATATGGTCGGCCACTTTGATGATCTCCATATTATGCTCGATGATCACTACCGTGTTGCCGCCCTCCACCAGCTGGTGCAGCACCTCGATCAGCTTATGCACATCGGCGGCATGCAGACCCACCGAAGGCTCGTCCAGCACGTAAATGGTCTGCCCGGTAGAGCGTTTGGAAAGCTCACGCGCCAGCTTGACGCGCTGCGCCTCACCACCCGAAAGCGTCGGGGCGGGCTGGCCGATCGTCAGGTAGCCCAGGCCCACGTCCACCAGGGTTTGCAGCTTGCTCACCATGGCCGGGAAAGCGTTGAACTCATCCAGCGCCCGCTGGATGGGCATATCCAGCACATCAGCAATCGTCATCCCCTTGAACCTGATCTGCAAGGTTTCGCGGTTGAAGCGTTTGCCGCTGCATACCTCACAGGGCACATACACATCCGGCAGGAACTGCATCTCGATCTTGATCTGCCCCTGGCCCTGGCAGGCCTCGCAGCGCCCTCCTTTGACGTTGAAGGAGAAGCGGCCCGGCTTATAGCCGCGTATCTTGCTCTCCGGCAGTTCGGTGAACAGCGAGCGCACATGGTCGAACAGCCCGGTATAGGTGCCCGGGTTGGAGCGCGGCGTGCGCCCGATAGGGGACTGGTCAATGTTGATGATCTTGTCGAGGTTTTCCAGCCCTTCAATCGAATCGTGCGCGCCGGGGATCGTGCGGGCGTTGTTCAGCTCGCGGGCCAGCGACTTATACAGCACCTCGTTCATCAGCGAGGACTTGCCCGAACCGGAAACGCCGGTGATGCAGATCAGCTTGCCCAGCGGAAGACGCACATCAATCTGTTTCAGGTTATTCTCGCGCGCCCCTTTTACCACGATCTCATGCCCGTTGCCATTGCGGCGCGCTTTGGGCAGGGGGATCTGCTTGCGCCCGGAGAGATACGCCCCGGTGATCGATTTCCTGTTCTTGAGGATGTCCGCCACCGGCCCTTCGGCCACCACCTCGCCGCCGTATTCTCCTGCGCCGGGGCCGAGATCGACGATCCAGTCCGCCTGGCGGATGGTCTCGTCGTCATGCTCGACCACCAGCACAGTATTGCCAATGTCGCGCAGGCCCATCAGGGTATTGAGCAGGCGGGCGTTATCCCGGGCGTGCAGCCCGATGGAGGGTTCATCCAGCACATACAGCACCCCCATCAGCCGGGAGCCGATCTGGGTGGCCAGCCGGATGCGCTGCGCTTCGCCCCCGGAGAGCGTCTTGGCGGTGCGCATCAGGGTCAGGTATTCCAGCCCGACATCCACCATGAACTGGAGCCGCTCCGAAAGCTCTTTGAGCACCCGGTTGGCGATGATCTTGTCACGCTCGCTCAGCGGCGATTTTTTCCCATTGAGCCGCTTGGCCCATTTGAGGGTATCCACTACCGGCCAGGAGGTCACTTCCAGGATGTTCTTGCCTTCCACGGTCACGGCCAGCGCTTCAGGCCGCAGGCGCGCCCCGCCGCAGGCCGGGCAGTCCCGGTCGTTCATATATTCCATAATGCGCTCGCGCTGGTAGGAAGAGTTCGTCTCCCTGAAACGGCGTTCCAGGTTGGGGATCGCTCCCTCATACACCGCGTGGAAGGTGGACACGCGCCCGCTCTTGCGGGTGTAGCTGACGGTGACTTCTTTGCCTTTGGTGCCGTAGAGGATCACGTCCATCTGCTCGTCGCTGAGCCTGGAGACGGGCGCATTCATGTCAATACCGTATTCTTCGCAGGCGCCCACCAGCATCTGCCAGTAGTAGCCGCCGAAATCGCGCGGGCCGCCCCACTCCCCGGCGCTGATCGCACCCTGGTTGATCGATTTGTTCTTATTGGGGATCAGCAGATTGGGGTCAATTTCCAGCTTGGTACCGATGCCCTGGCATTCCGGGCAGGCACCGTGCGGCGTATTGAACGAGAAAGTGCGCGGCTCGATCTCCATGATGGTCGTGCCGTGTTCAGGGCAGGCGAGGTGTTCGGAAAAGCGGGTATCCTCCGGCGGGTCGGCGGAAAGGTTGTGCACTACCAGAATGCCGTCTCCGAACTGCAGGGCAGTTTCCACCGAATCCGTCAGGCGGGAGCGGAAGTTTTCCGCATCTTCCTCGGTCTCCTGCTCACGGATCACCAGGCGGTCCACCACGGCTTCAATCGTGTGGTTCTTGTAGCGGTCGAGATCGATCTCGCCGTCCTCCAGTTCAATCACCTCGCCATCCACGCGGGCGCGCACAAAGCCGGCTTTGGCAATCTCTTCAAAGATGGCCTGATGGGTGCCTTTGCGGTGGCTCACCATCGGTGCCATCAGCAGCAGGCGGCTGCCCGCCGGGAAGCGTTCGATCGCATCTACAATTTCCTGGGCAGACTGCTGGACGATCTCCCGCCCGCAGATCGGGCAGTGTGGCACACCTACGCGGGCAAACAGCAGACGCAGGTAGTCATACACTTCGGTGACTGTTCCCACCGTGGAGCGCGGGTTGTGCGAAGCGCCGCGCTGGTCAATGGAGACCGCCGGAGAAAGCCCTTCGATGGATTCGACGTCCGGCTTGTCCATCTGACCGAGGAACTGCCGGGCATACGCAGAGAGCGACTCCACATAGCGCCGCTGGCCTTCTGCAAAGATGGTATCAAACGCCAGGGAGGACTTCCCGGAGCCGGACAATCCGGTGATAACGACGAATTTATCCCGCGGGATCTCGACGGTAACATTCTTCAGGTTATGGGCGTTAGCCCCAACCACACGGATGACTTTTTCAAACATGCCAGCACCTTTCCAGGCAATACAAAAGTAAATGGGAGTGGAGTGAATTATAGCACAAATGTTTTATAATTTCGAGAGGAAAGTTATTCCCGGAACTTCGCTGCAACCCAAGCGACAATTATACCAGCCTCTGATTTCGGCATTGGGAATCTGAGGAAACTCTAACGAAAAAAAATACTTTTATCGCGGGTTGCCTGATCCGGAACGGTGTGCATTTTCCGGAATGCTTCATAGGCTAAA
>QKGK01000455.1 GCA_003250455.1 Chloroflexota bacterium
GTCCACTGCTGTAATTGTAATATTACCGCCAGTAATCTTGAGATCATCGCGGCTTTCGATACCTTCCGAGTAATTGCCTACGACTGTTAACGATCCGCTGCCGGTAATGGTCAGATCATCATGCGAGAAAATCGCCGCATCCGGTTCACCGTCTGCATCCAGATTGGTATAGTTAGTGCCATCGGTAACCGTGTTAACCGTACCGTCATTCAGGGTAATCACCACTTTGCCTGCATTTTGGACATAAATTGCGCTGCCGCCGTTGTTCGTGATTTCTGCGTTGTCCAGCACCAATTGCACTTCTTCATCATCGCCCACATTGACGACAACCTGCCCATCCGTCAGTGAGCCGCTCAAAATATATTCACCGGCAGTATCAATCGTCACGACTGAATTGGCTTCGTAGTCCGACAGATTGATCGCATTGCTCAGGACGGTATATTCCGTCATTTCGTCGCTTACGTCATAGGTGACCTCAACGGTTTCCTGATCGGTACTTGCGGCTGCGCTGCCACTGTCTGCAGATTCCAAAACGGAGTTTGAAGATACAACCGCCGCTTCAACTGTTGCACTAGCACTGTCTGCCTGAGTGATACCGGTGTTTGCACAACCAGCCAGAAATGCCACGAAAAATGAGCTTGCTAAAAGTATTGTTAACCATTTTTTATTCATAATCTTATCCTTTTTCCAGGCGATGTCTGGTTGATGACCTTCGCCCTATGAGTGTAATTTGATAGGGTTGCCTTTACAAGTGAATCTTAAAAAGCATGCTTACATGCTTCATATCTTAAAATACAAAGCTGTGAGCAAGCTAAACAAAAGGTATGAAAACCCTGAGAATTAACGATGAATTTACTGTGTACAATGTATCCCCCAGTTTTTCTCATGATCAGGGGGCTATCCTCCAAAAAAGCGCTTTGCCACCACGATCAGGATTGCCCCAACCCCCCATACGCTGTAACCGGAGATCAGTACTTTGGACAGGGACGCCCCCGTGCGGGCGACCAGCCAGGCGGTGATGATAAAGCCCACTGTGGGCAGGAAGCCCAGCAAGGTTCCCTCGGTGAACTCGGTGACCGCTTTGCTATCGCCCTTCGAAGAGCTGTGCACGATCCAGATGCCCAGGGGGATACCCAGCGGCATAGTTGCGGTAATCGCCGCGATCAGGCGGCTTTGTTTTTCCAGCACGGCCACCAAGATGATGACTACAACTGAAATGACCACAGGCAGCCAGTCTTGGGTTTTCATGGTTTGCTCCTATTGGGAAAAGATTATCTGGTTCAGTTCGATCAATCTGCCGCGACAGCAATCTCCACATCCGGGATGTCGATCTCGGTGTTGCGCAGGGTGGTGTTCAGTCCGGCGATGGCTGAGAAGATGAGGATCAATACGCCCACCAGCACGAACGCCAGGGCGGTGCCGCGTCCCGGCCCGGTGCCGATGATCTGCCCGACGCTGCCGGCCAGCATACCGTCCGGTTCCATCCAGGGCTGCAGCAGCTTTTCCACCAGCGGGCCGCCCAGCAGGGCGGCAATCGGAGCTGTAAACTGCCCGATCACCCGGCGGACGGAAAAAACGCGTCCCTGGACATCCGCCGGAACCTTTACCTGCCACATGGCCCGGCTGTTGGCGTTGATGATTGGCAGGGCGATCATCATCAAAAATCCGGTGATGCCGATCAGCAACAGGGAAGGCTGCGCACCCATGGCAATCGCTGTCAGCCCCGACCAGACAGCCCCGCCCAGCACAGCGTAAAAGCGGCGTTTTGGCCCGCCCCAGATGCTCATCACCAGCGTACCGATCAGCATGCCCAACCCAAAAGCTGAAAAAGTCAACCCAACCTGCTGGGCATCACCCAGTTCAAGCATCAGCGGGGTCAACAGTGGGTTGGTCAGGCCAAAGGCAAAGTTTATGGCGGCGATATAGATCATCCAGTAAAGCAGACCTTTGCGGTCTGCGATATAACGCCAGCCAAAATTGATCTCCTGCCAGATGGAAGGTTTATCTTCCTTTGCCACGGGCGCTCGCACCGGTTCGGGGATGTGGACAAGCATCAAAGTAGAGACGGCTACCAGGAAGGTGGCAAAATCAATCAGCAGGATGGACTGCAGGCCAAAGGAAACATACAGCGCACCGGCCGCGGCAGGCGCTGCCAGGCTGGAAATGGCCTGCCCGATCTGCACCATGCCGCCTGCCCGCCCCAGGTGCTCGCGCGGCACCAGCATGGTGGTAGCGGCAGAATGGGCCGGGAACTGGAAGGCAGTAAAGGCGGCATTCAGCGCGCCAATGACAAATATATGCCAGATTTGCAGGTTGTCCGAAAGCAGCAGCAGCCAGACGGCCAGGGTGGTCAGCCCGGCGCCGGCATCGCTGAGGATCATCACCAGGCGGCGGTTCCAGCGGTCTACCAGTGCGCCGGCGAAAGGGGATACCAGCATGGTGGTGCCCATATAAATAAAGTTGTTGATCGCAAAGAGCATCACCGAGCTGGTCTGCTCGTAGATCCACACGCCTAGGGCAAAGCCGGTCAGCCCGGAACCGAGGGTAGAGACGAGCTGCCCAAACCAGATGATGGTGAAGGCGCGCATACCGGTGGGCGTACGTTGTCCGTTAGTCATGTGAGGAAATTTTGTTTGCGGCTAATTGTCGATCAGCAGGTTTTTTGGTTCTTTGAGCAGGGTGGTCAGGAAAATGCCTATCACCATCAGGGCGATCATAACTACCAATGGGGCAGTCATTGCGCCGGTATCCGGTGATTTGAAGGCGTCCATCCCCAGAATGAAAGCAATCCCGGATATCTGCCCCATCAGCAGCATCATCCCGTTTGAGGTGCCTTCCGGTGCGGGATAGGTCAGTTCAGCCCCATACTGGAAGCCGATCGGCCCGGCGCTGAGCAGGAAAAAGCCAAAAAAGAAGGAGGATGCCAGGATCAGGCCATAGCCCGTGGCAAAGGTGATCCCGACCAGCCCGAGGGTGGCCCCGATGATCCCAAGGACCAGGAAAGGCGTTCTTTTTCGCATCTGGTCGGAGAGGATCGGCAGCACCAGTGCGCCAATGATCCCGCCAGCGATCATCAGACCGCCAATGAGACCGGCCTCGGTGGTGGCAAATCCTCTCGGGCGGACGATATCTTCCACCCAGGTAGTGACGGAATTGAAGACCCCCAGGCCAATGAAGAAGATCACCAACAAGAGGACAAACCCCCCGATTTTGAAGGATTCCTTCAAGCCTGTCAACGCAAGCGAGCGTTCTTCCTCTTCCGGTGGGCAAGGCGCCGTGGGAGGCCGTTCCCTGACGAAAATAAAGAACAAAACTGTGGCGCTCATCGCAAAAGTCCCGTACATCAGCAGCATCCCGGTGATCTCGAAATGGATGGCCAGGTAAGGCGTGAGGATTAGAGCCGTGATGATACCCAGGTACATTGCCAGCGACCCCAACCCGGCGGCTGTAGCCCGGTCCTTGACCGGGAACCAGCGGGCGGCGATACTGGTGGTGGCGTTGAGGATGAAGGGCTGCCCGATGGCGACCACGATCTGGGCGAGCAGCGTGAGGGTGTAATTGTCGCCGGTAAAGCCGCGCAGCAGGCCGAAGATGCCCGTCAGGGCTGCGCCAAGTCCAACAGCGGTGCGAATGCCATAGGTGTCGATCATCCAGGAGGCGGGGATGGAGAAGATTATAAAGACCACCATGAAGCTCATCGAGAGCAGCCCGATGCTCAGGTCTGATTGATTGTAAAAGGCTGCCGCGCTGCTGGTGATGGGGGCAAATGTGATCCACAAGAGCTGGTTTGCTGCCACGATGAGCATATAGGCAGCCAGCACGACCCATCGATACCCATAAATTTTATATTCCGTTTGTCCGGTCAAGGGGCTCCTCCTGGATAAAAAATTGAAGCGTGGTTGTTCACAGGGATAATAACACCAATTCCCTAATACGGTTCCCGTTTTCCCTTTAATGTCCTTGACCCCGCATCACGGGGCCAGGAATTGGAGAGGAGGAGCTGTTTTAGAAGGGAAAACTGCATCTGGCAGTTCTCGGCTGCTGGGAGGTCAGCAACACCATCAGCAGCCTGGTGACGGTCCGCCTAATGCGAACCGAGGGTACCCGTTGTTCGGACATGGCGTTCCAGCTTGTCCAGCACGTAAAGACCGACCAAAACCATCACAACCATGAAAACCAACAATAAGATCAATTCGTATTTGAGGGGCATCAATGTATACGTGCCCAGCAAAAACGAGCGGAAGGCATCCAGCCCATAGGTGAGCGGAAGGGCTAACGAGATCGGCAGCAGCCACTTGGGCAGCACCGTGATCGGGAACTGGGAACCGGTAAAAAGCTCCACCAGGAAACTGCCCACATCCACCAGGGTATTGGCATCTTTCATCAGCAGCACTACGGCGGCAAATGCAAAGCCAAACCCGTACAACCCGACCAGCATGGGAAGGGTGGTGGCTAACGCTGGCAGCAGGTTGGTGGAGATGATGTTGAAGCCAAATACC
>QKGK01000090.1 GCA_003250455.1 Chloroflexota bacterium
CATCTACGACTACACCGGGAACCCCTATACGGTTTCATACCTGGTGAATATGATGGGCATCCAGGAAACGCGCATCTTCAACAGCTACGACCCGAACAGTGCGGTGGATGTGGCTGTGATCGTCGGCAATGAGTGGCAAATCCCGTAATCGCAAGGTTCGTCTAAATTGAAACGAGACAAACAGGAGATGCTGCGCATCTCCTGTTTTTTGTATTTTCTATCCTCAGGGTGCATCACTAAAACGGCAGAGGACACCCCCGGTTTTGGGAATATCATGTACAATTCTGACATGAGCAACCAACCCGGACCCGAAAAAATCGTTGCATGGCGGCGCAATCGCCGCAAAAAAGCGCAGTCCTCCCCTTCCCGCGTAGTGGGACGGGCAAGCGTCGGCATCCTGGGAGTCGCCAGCATTGCCCTGGTGATCGGGATTGCCCTGTTTGCGCTGAGCTACGCACAATTAACCGCAGACCTGCCCAGCATTGCCGCCCTGCCCGAACTGCTGGGAAAGAACGGGCTCTTGCGGGAGGCGACCGAACTCTATGACCGCAGCGGGGAAACCCTGCTGGTGCAGCTAAAAAATCCCAACACAACTTCAGCAGAATACCTGTTTTTGGAGCTGATCCCGCAGGAGGTGATTGATGCCGCCCTGGCAGTGCGGGACCCGGATTTCTGGACGCACCCCGGGTATCAGATCAACGCCGAAAAGCCCACCCTGGCCGAACAGCTGGTGGAAGAACTGCTGCTGTGGCAGGAGTCTGAAGGATTGCAGCGCACCTGGCGGACACGCATCCTGGCAGCGCAGATCACCAAAGAATATGGCCGAGAGACGGTTTTGGAATGGTACCTGAACAACGCCGACTACGGCCAGCTGGCCTTCGGTGTGGATGAGGCTTCCTGGGTCTATTTTGGCAAACCGGTTGAAGAGGTCAGCCTGGCCGAAGCCGCTTTGCTGGCTGCCGCCGTGGACGCGCCATCGCTCAACCCGATCGACACACCGCAAATTGCCACCGAGCGCCAGGGAAAGGTACTGCAAAGCATGCTGGCCCAGGGAATGCTCAGCGATGCGGAAGCATTTGCGGCCAACCAGGAACCGATCCTGCTGCAAACCAGCGCCCTGCCGCTTACAGAAGTAGCCCCAGATTTTACCGACCAGGCTTTGGAGATCCTGTACACCGAGATCGGGCAGGCCCGCGTACAGCGTGGCGGTTACCGGGTGCGCACCAGCGTAGACCTGGAAACGCAGCAGCAAGCCGCTTGCACGCTTGATGTGCAGATGGCGCGCCTGGAAGGCAGCCTGCCGCTGGACAGCCTGGGCAGCCGCAGCTGTTCGGCCGCCAGCCTGCTGCCCCGCCTGAGCCGGGAAAACGTGCTGGGAAACACCGGGGGCGGCGGCGGTGTGGTGGTCCTTTCCCCGGAGACCGGCGAAGTATTTGCGCTTGCCGGGGATGCAGATACCCCCCACCAGGCCGGGACGATCCTGTCTCCTTTCATTTACCTGACCGCGTTCACCCGCGGCCTCAGCCCGGCTTCGCTGGTTTGGGATATTCCCGCCAGCCTCCCCGCCGGGTTGGAGGAATTCGGCAACCTGGACAACACTTTCCACGGCCCGATGCGCATCCGCACGGCCTTTACCCACGATTACATCGTACCGATCCTTTCCACACTGCAGCAAATCGGCGCCGCCAACGCCTGGCGGGCTTCTGTGCAGTCCGGGCTGGATTCTCTTTCACAGGGTTCCACTGAAGACGATTACGCCCTACTTACCGATTCGGGCCAGGTCAGCCTGATGGAACTGACCCATGCCTTTGGCATGTTCGCCAACCAGGGCAGCCTGATCGGTTCGACTGCTTCCAATGATGGCAGCTTTTGGCCGATTCTGATCCTGGAGGTAGTGGACGGCAGCGGCCAGGTGTGGCCTGTCCAGCAGCCGGAAAACCGGGTGGTGACCACGCCGCAGCTGGCTTACCTGATCACCAATATGCTCAGCGACGAAGGTGCCTGGCAGGACACCCTGGGGAACCCCAACCCCTTCCAGATCTCCCGACCCGCAGCCGTAAAGATGGGACAGGGGCTGACGGAGGCCAGCACCTGGACGGCGGGATTCTCCCCTGATTACGTGGTCGGCGTGTGGATGGGTTTCCCGGAAGGGGACGGCGCCAGCGAAGGAGGAGGACAGCTGGCCCCAGTGGTCTCCGCTGGCATCTGGAACGCGCTGATGAAGACCATCCACATGGATAAAGAACTGGCTTCCTTCAGCGAGCCAATCGGGATCACGCACCAGGTGGTGTGCGACCCCTCCGGACTGCTGCCCACCGAAGAATGCCCGGATACGGTCAGCGAGGTGTTCATCACCGGAAACGAACCGCTGTATGCCGACAACCTGTACCGCACATTTCTCGTCAACACCCAGACCGGCCGGTTGGCGACCATCTATACCCCCACCGAATTCCTGGAAGAAAAGGTCTATCTGGTGGTACCGCCCGAAGCCCAGGAATGGGCGCTTGCCGAAGGGCTGGAGATCCCACCGGATACATACGATGTGATCTTCAACCCTGTCACCACCAATGAAAACATACAGCTGACCTCGCCGGAAATTTTCAGTTATGTATCCGGTGAGGTAGAGATCGAAGGCAGCGCAAGGGGGGATAACTTTGCCTTCTACCGCCTGCAGATCGGCGAAGGGCTGAACCCCCGCCAATGGCTGCAGATTGGGGAGGATGAAACTGCCCCGGTGGAAGGAGATGCGCTCGGTACCTGGGACACCTCCAGCCTGGAAGGGCTGTATGCCATCCGGCTGCAGGTGGTCGGGGAAGACCAATCAGTGGAAACGGTCGCCATCCAGGTGACGGTCGATAACCAGCCGCCCCAGGTGCAGATCCTGACCCCTATAAACGGACGAATATTTTCGTTCCCGGATGCACGCGAGGTCACTTTCCAGGCCCAGGTGGATGATAACCTGGGGATTACCCGGGTCGAGTTCTGGTTGAACGGCAGCCTGCTTTCCAACCTCAGCGACCCACCGTATGCCGTACCCTGGCGCGGATCGCCGGGTGAGCATGAACTGGAAGTGCGCGCCATTGACCTGGCCGGGAATGTATCCGTGGACCTGGTCACCTTCAGCGTGGAAGAGTAATGCAGCTGATCCCAATTACCGCCGTTGATGAAGACCTCAGCGTCCGCATGGAGTGCGATGCGGAGATGATGCGCTACATCGGCGGCCCGCGCCCGGAAGCGGATGTGCGGGCAACCCATAAGCGCCGGCTTGAGCTGACGGAGAAAGGCCTGGCGCACATGTTCAAGATGGTTGCCGATGACTCCGGTGAAGTGCTGGGTACGGTCGGGTACTGGAAGATCGACTGGAAAGGCCCGCAAGCATACGAAATGGGATGGCTGGTCCTGCCTGAGCATCAGGGGAAAGGAACCGCCACGCTGGGGGCACGCCTGATCCTTGCCCGGGCCGGGGCAGATCCCGATGTGAGTGCCATGTATGCGTTCCCGGCGGTCAACAATGCGGCTTCAAACGCGATTGCCCGAAAGATCGGGATGCAGCTCCAGGGAGAATTTAACAACGAAGGCTTTGCCGGCGTGCTGCGGTGCAACGACTGGCGCATCGACCTGGACTAGGTTTAAATCATAAACAGCAGCCTGGCGGCAACAATTCCGTCAAGCTGCTGTTTTTTTTATTGGACCAGTTTTTCTGCTGAAGCTATGGCACCTGCACACCAAAGTAATCAAAATCGATGATCACATTTGGCCAGTTGTCAGCGGCATATACAGCGATACCTACCTGCCCTTCACGGAAGGTGCTGTCTTTGATGGTCGAATTCTTAAGTAAATCTCCATCCAAATAAAAGGACAACGTATCCTGCACACAGGATGCAGCAATCGTGTGGGGGGCATCGTAATCCAGTTTGGAAATTCCGCCATTGGTAAGCAGGGTGTAATTACCGGTAGAGTCAGTATATTTATAGATGTACCATAACCCACCGCTGAGTAAATTGAATTCATACCAGCCATCAGTTGATGCCCGGCACATGACCCCTACCTGGTTAATATTGTGGGTGCTCAGATTTTCGAAGGAGGTCTCAACCCACACATCCGCCTGGTCGCGGAGCAGATAAAGATCATCATAGACCAGATAGACTGTGGAATTGGTCACCGGCACTTCAACATGCATATACCCGTTGTCTTTGTAAACGGTATAGGTTACATCCGGGATGGAGAAATGCACCCAACCATCCTCCCAGTCATCTGTACCGAGAAAATCGGTAACATAGATCACATCTCCCGGCAAATAGGTGATGGGGCCTTCTTCCGTAGGCGTCACCGCCGGTTCTGTGGTAGCAGTTGGTAACGGCGGGTTCGTAGCGGTTGGCTGGGGCGGTGTAGTGGCGGTTGGCTGCTGTGCCTGGGCTTCCAGCGCGGACTGGGTGGCCTGCAAGGCTGATTCAGTCGCCGCATAATCAGGGGCGTTTTCCTGTACGGTATTGGTGCCACCCAATCCGCAGGCGAGCTGCACCAGGACCAGGGCAATCACAATCCAAATAACAGGCTTAGGGAATTTCTCCTTTTTCATCTAATCCTCTCCTCGTGGATATACTGCAAGATAAATTGAATTACTTCAATGTTATAGGGTTTAACCTGCTCCGTCAATTAACAAATTCATTAGAAATGTGAGACAGAAATGAAAAGTGCAGCTCTGACACGAAAACTCCCAAACAGAATTCTGTTTGGGAGTTTGACTCGAAAATTTTTGCAGTATGCCAGCGCTTACAACACGCTGCGGCGGAAGTAAATTGCCAGTGCTGCACCCAGAAGGGCCACCAGGAGCAGCCCACCCTGCACCCATTGAACGGGCTGGATGCCCTGCTCAGTTGGAGGAGGTGTTACCAATTCGGTGTTTTCCATCCCGGCAATCTCGTCTGTAGACTGCTCTCCGGTGCGCAGTGTAGTATCGCCCATATCGCCATCATCGCTGGCCAGGCCGGAAGAGGCTGCCTCGGATTCTGCTGTCCCTGCTTCGGGAACATCTACTTGTTGGGTCTCTGTCGGCGGGAGTCCACCGCCGCCGCCTGGCATTTCGGTTGGCAGGTCACCTTCATCCGCTTTGGTGGAAGCAGGCTCAAGGGTCCCGGTGGGCATCGGCATCATTTCGGCAGCCGGTTCGGCCATCTCTGCATCCATAGCCTGATCGGCCTCGGTATCTTCTGCCAGCCCGCTGGCGGCCATATCATCTGCATAGCTTTCTTCGGCAGGCGCTTCCATCATCATGGGCTCTTCAGCAGCTTCGTCTGCTGCCGCCGAGTTCATGGCAACATCCGCCTGCGGCGCGGCAGCCAGCATCCCCACTCCGCCACCTGCCAGCATCTGACCGCCAACCACCAGGGCAAACAAAACACTGGCGGCCACGGCAATCGTCCGGGAGTAATTGAAAAGGCGCCAGGCAGACTTCTGCTGGCGGACCATTTCAGGGGAGAGTACAAAGCTGCGCTGACGGCGCACTTTGGGCGTATTTCTCAAGGTATAGCGGGTCAGGCGAAGGTTTTCCAGCGCTTCCCGCATGTGTTTGTCCTGTGCTAAACGGGTGCGCAGCTGCGCTTCTTCCCCCGGGGTAAGCTCGTGGTCTAGATATGCAGAAAGGTTTTCGAGTTCAGTTTGTGTGTATGTGTAATGGTTATTTTTCATGATGAAATCCTCTCACCATCTAAACGAAATGCCCCGGGTAAAAGTTCCCCAAACCCTCTCAGACAATCCTGCAGACGGGAACGGGCTCTCGCCAGGCGGCTTTTGATCGTTCCGAGGGGAGTACGTACGGCTTCTGAAGCTTCTGCATAATCCATTCCCTGGATGTCCACCATCACCACCACAACCCTGAAATCTGTTTCCAGAGAATCCAAACAATGCTGAATTGCCTGGCTCAACTCGGTGCGTGCGGCCGCCTCCTCCGGCGATTCACCGGGGTCTTCCAACCAGGATGGGGATTCGATCTCCTCATCATCTGTGTTGGTGGGCTGGAGGGCAACGGTCGGCCGCCGCTTCAGGCGGCGCAGTTCGTCGTAGCAGGCATTGGTCACAATGCGCAGCAGCCAGGCTTTGAACGAGCCGCCGCGGAAGGTTTTCAGCTTCCGGTAGGCAGACAGGAAAGCATCCTGAACAGCATCCTCTGCACTGGTCCTTTCACCCATCACGCGGTAAGCGACATTGAAGGCAACATCCTGATAGGCGAGCACCAGACGGTTGAACGCATCCAGATCCCCCTCAAGCGCATATTCGACCATCAAAGCTTCATCAAATTCAATATTCCCTGTTTGGTTCACAGCACCCTCAAACGTGTTACGAAAATCGAGACTTACCAGATGGCAAGTATTTTACTCCGCTAATCTTTTGCATTATACACGAACCTGAATGGCATCTGGTAAAATTCATCCATTCTATCGATCAGGACGGGACGGAAAATGCCCCTGGAAATTGAGAAAATTCAGGCTTTATGCTTCGATGTGGACGGCACTTTACTGGACACCGACGAACACGTTGTCGCCCGGCTGACTCGGCTGCTGAGCCCTTTATTGGGGCAAAAAGCATCCAGAGCAGCCCGCCGGATCACGATGACGCTGGATACCCCCATGAATCTGGTCTACACGCTGCTGGACTGGATGCATATTGACGCGCCGCTGATGTCGCTGCTGGAAAAATTCCAGGGGCTGACATTTAGCAAGGTCAAACCGACCCACCCGCTAATCCCCGGAACCCGGCAAGCATTGACCTTACTTATGGAGCAGTACCCGCTTTCAGTGGTGACCGCCCGCGGCAAGCAGGCCACGGATAAATTCCTGGATTACCACCAATTGGAAGCGCATTTCATCTGCGTAGCCTCGGGACAAACCACCGTCCACACCAAACCCTGGCCGCACCCGGTGCTGTGGGCAGCAGAACAAATGGGGATCCCCCCGGAAAATTGCCTGATGATCGGGGATACGACGGTAGATATCCACGCCGGGAGGCGCGCCGGTGCGCAGACCGTGGGTGTGCTTTCCGGTTTTGGGGACGAAAAAGAACTTAGCCGAGCGGGGGCAGACCTGGTGGTAGGAGATGTACTCACCCTGACAGAACTGCTGCTAGGGGTAAATTTAGCGCAAAAATAGGCCAAATCTGACCTGCAGTTGCAAATTCCTTGCCATTTTCATTTGTGCAATTTTTCAAAAGCTCTATAATTAACTTGCTATGGGTAAAAAATTTCGCTTCGTGATCATTTTTGCAGTCCTGATGGTGGTGATGCTGGGCCAGACAGTTTCCGCACAGACCGGGGACAGCGAGTATTTCCCCGAAACCGGGCACAACCTGGAAGGGGATTTTTTCAGCTTTTACTTCGACCATCCGGACCCGCAGCGGGTGTTTGGAATGCCGATCACAGAAGCCTACATTGACCCCTCCACCGGCCGCCTGGTACAGTATTTTGAAAATGTGCGCTTTGAATACTTTTCCGATAACCCGGTGGGCGCAAAGGTGGCCCTGTCTCCCCTGGGAGCAGAGCTTTACGAACACGGCACCGCGATTCCCAACCTGACCAACTCCACACCCAACTGCCTCCAGGAAGCCGACTGGTCCTACCCGGTGTGTTACTCCTTCCTGGGCTTCTACCGTCAAAATGGCGGTCAGTCGATGTTTGGCAAACCGGTTTCCGGGCTGGAATATCTGCGCGGCAGGCTGGTGCAGTTCTTTGAATATGCTGAGTTGGTCTGGATGCCGGAGAACCCGCAGCAAGCCCGGATCGTGATCGCCCCGCTGGGGTTGACATACTTCCATGCGATTGGAGAAGATACCAGCCGGCTTGCACCGATCCGCAACTTCCAGTACAACCTGAACATCAGCGACATCCAGGTGAATGCCTTCACCAAATATGCGGTCATTTCCAGCGGAAGCAACCAGGCGGTGAATGTGATCGCCAAAGACCAGAACAACGCCCCGCTGACCAATGGGATCGTGCAGATCACCGTGCTTTACCCGGACAGCACCGAAACAAACACCTCCTCTCTGGCAACGGACGAGTTTGGGCTGGCAAACCTGGCTTTCATTGCCCAGTCGGAGCGCACCGGGCCGGTGGAAGTGGTCGTCAAAGTGCTGTACAACGACCTGGAATCGTACGCGATCACGTCCTTCCGAATCGGCTATTAGACCCTTCTGATTATTTGTAAACAAAAACAAAACCCCTCAAAATAAATTGAGGGGTTTTTTATTATTTCAATATATTTTACGTATTTGAATTCCCGCCTTTGCAATGGGGAAGCCACTATGTGGCATCAGCCCAACTGCTGGAGCGCCGCCCGGTACTGGTCGGCGTTGGGCGGGTTGAGCACCAGGATAGCCCGGATGACCTCTTTGGCGCGTTCGGTATTCCCCTGCACGACCATCAGCTCGGCTACTTTATCCCACTGGTCCACAGCCTCCTGGATGCGCCCCGCCTTTTGATAGGTTTCAGCCAGCTTGCTGCGGGCAAAGGCCATCTCTTCATTCTCTGCAACCAGATTCTCCAGGTAGGCAAGCGCTTTCTCCTGCCTTGCGTTGCTGGTCAAATAAGAAACAAAGTTATCCAGCTCCACAGCGGCCTGGTTGCGCTGCCCCAGACGGACGTTAAGCTCGATCAGCCTGGTACGGGTAAGTTCATCATCCGGGGAGAGCGTGCGGAGCTGCTCGTAAACGCGCAGCGCCTGCCGCCAATCCAGCCGCTGGATATCGATATCGGCCATTTGCTTGAGGATGCGCACGCTCCAGGAAAGGTCTGCTTTGTTCTGCTGCGCCATGCGGAGCGCTTTCTCGTAAGTGGCGCGGGCCTGGTCCAACTGGGCAAGCCGGTACTGCACATCCGCCAGCTTGATATATTCATGAATAGCATTATCCACATCACCGACCGCCGAGAGCCGCTGGATCAGCCGGGAACGGGCATTGAAGTCCATCGGAGCGATCTCCACCACCCGCTTCAAAAGATTGATCGAGCGTTTGGCTTCGCCGCGGATGGCATACGCTTCGCTGACCACGATCATTTTGTCGATTGCCCCTTTGGTATTGTCCATCTGGAGGAGCAGTTCGGCCATGTGGATATGAAGCGGCAGGTAGGTGGGCGCCTGCGAAACAAGCAAATAGGATTCTTCCATCGCCGAACGCAGATGCCCTCTGCGGGCCAGGTCGTTGATGGAGGCAATCGCTTCCACAATCTGGGTGTCTTTGGCTTCGGCGATGATCTCAGCGAGCGGCGCCGGAGCGCCGTCGGTTACGCCAGGAGGTAATTGCCGGCGCGCTTTGGTTATGTGGTCGCGCCAGTCCCGCCTGGCAAGCAGGTCGTCGATATTTTCACACAAATGTGCCATCATGCTGGCATCGTTCTTCAGAATGACGGTTTCAAGCAAGGTTTCATACTGCGCCCGAAGCGAATCGCGCTGATCGTCGGGCACCACCGCCGTATCGGCTTCCCGCAGCGCCATCAGGTATTCACCAGCAGCATCCACCAGCCGGTTGGAGATCAGGTATTGTTGGGCAATCAGCAGATGCGATGCCAGGGCAAACTGCGGGTGGTTGATGGCCTGCTGCAAATAGCGGATCGCCCGGTCAGGCCGGTTTTGCTGGCTGTATAACAAACCCAGATCAAAGTACGTTGCCGGCACATCCAGGCCGAGATCCACGGCTTTTTTCAGCTCACGGGCAGCGGCATCATGGTTGGCGCGGGTTTGGTAGTCAATGGCAGCGCCCAGGAATTTGGAGATCGATTCCAGGTCATCGGCTTTGGTGCGGCCAAAAACGCTTTTAAACCCGGCCCCTTTACTATCGCCGTTCCCCAGGTCTTCCGTGGAGACGTCAAACAGCAAACCGGCCAATTCGGTGAGCGCCCGCTGACGGGCTTCGGTGATCGGGTCTGGTCCCTGACGGGAAATACTGGTATTCTCCAGTTCCGGGGGCTCTTCCGGTTCCTGCACTGCGTCCGTGCGCAGCGGATCGGTTACCCCGCGCTGGCGGGTGGGCTTGGGCAGGGTCTTGTTGGAACGCACCAACTCCAGCGCCTGACGGGCTTCGTTGTTTTTGGGGGCAATTTTGACGGCCTTTTCCACCGCGAGCACAGCTTCATTCACCTGGCCGACATCCTGGAGCAAGGCGGCCACGGAAATATATTCGCGCACTGCCTGAGCCGTATGGCCGAGGCGTTCGTGCACGACCGCCAGGCGGGAGTGGGCTTTGAGGTGTTCCGGGATCAGCTGGGTAATGCGCGTCCAGTTCTCGATCGCTTTGGTGGCATCTTTGATCTTGAGATACAGATCGGCGGCGAACATGGAATAATCAGCGGCCATTTTTATTTTGCCGGTGCGCTCATAGATCTGGGCCAGGCGTTCTACCGCCAGCGGGTCGTCGGGGTTGAATTTGGCAGCCTGCTTGTAGCAGACCTCTGCTTCCTTATATTGGTGCAACTGGAAATAAGCCAGGCCCAGGTTGTTGATCGCCTGCACCTGCCGGGGGCCAAGTTTGACGGCCTTTTTATAATATTCTGCAGCCAGGTCCCATTTTTGGTCCCAGGCAGCAGAGTGGCCGAGGTTCATTGCTTCCTGATAGCGTTGTTCTCGTTCTTCCATTCCAGACTGCACCATATAAAACTACTTATCCAGTTGCCTGAGTATAACTTCATAAGGGGAATTTTTCTCCCAAATAACCTTTGAAGATCTACTCCAATTCGACAATTTTCATTTTACCCCAATTCATTCCAGCACGCGCTTCTGTTTTGAGGGGAACATTTAACGGGTAGGCGGCAGCCATTTTTTGCATCACCAGGGCAGCGGTAGCCTTGAGTTCCCCGTCCGGGCATTCCAGCACAACCTCGTCATGCACCTGCAGGAGCATCTTGCTCTGCATTCCTTCCTGCCTGAGGGCTGCGGCCACGTCCAGCATGGCAACCTTCATAATATCGGCGGCCGTCCCCTGGATGGGAGCATTGATCGCTTCACGCAGCATACGGTTGCGCACATTCTGGTTGCCCTGAGTGCTGAGGCCGGGGAAATAGCGGCGGCGGCCCAACAGGGTTTCCACATATTCATCGCGCTGGGCCTGCTGGCGCAGGTTATCCAGGAACTTCTTCACCCCGGGGAAGCGGTGGAAGTAGGCTTCGACAAAGTCTTCCGCTTCAGCCAGGGTCAGGTCGGTGGAACGGGTAAGACCAAAGGCGCTCATCCCGTAAATAAGGCCAAAGTTGATCGCCTTGGCATGGCGCCGCTTTGCAGCGTCCACCTCAGCGAGCGGAATATCATAGATAGCAGCGGCCGTGGTGGCGTGGATGTCCTGGTCGGCGCGGAAAGCTTCCAGCATCGCCTGGTCATCGGCCATATGGGCGACGATGCGCAGTTCCACCTGGGAGTAGTCCACCCCCAAAAGCTGCTGTCCCGGCGCAGCAACAAAGGCGTTACGCACCTTGCGCCCCAGTTCGGAGCGGATGGGGATATTCTGCAGGTTGGGGTCGGTGGAAGCCAGCCGCCCGGTAACGGAACCGGTCTGCTGGTAGGAGGTGTGTACCCGCCTGGTCTGCGGGTTGACCTGGGCAGGCAGCGCATCCACATAGGTGGATTTCAATTTCGCCAGCTCACGGTGCTCCAGCACCATTTCGACCACGTCACTCTGCGGTAGGAGCGCTTCCAACACACCGGCAGCGGTGGAATAATGTCCGCTGGCAGTTTTACGGACACCTTCCGGCGGGGAGAGCTTCAGCCGGTCGAACAAGGCTTCGGAAAGCTGCTGGGTGGAATTGAGGTTAAAAGCCATCCCGACTTTCTCAAAGACGGTCTTTTCCAGTTCATTCATGCGGGCTTCAAGCTCAACAGACATTTCGCCCAGGAATCCGGCATCCAGGCCGATACCGTTCATTTCCATCTCGGCCAGCACCCGGATGAGGGGCATTTCCATTTCATCGAACAGCTTCGTCCCGGCAACCGCTTCGAGGTCTTTTTTCAGGTCAGGCACCAGCCGGAGGACTGATTCGGCATCGGCGGCGGCATAGACGGAAGCGTGCTCAATAGGCACCTGCGCCATAGTGATCTGGTTCTTGCCCTTGCCGATCAGTTCCTCGATCTCGATCATCTGCACCCCCAGCCGTACCCAGGAGAGGTTCTTCAATCCCAGGTTGCGGGAAGATGGGTCGCGAATCCATTCGGCGATCATGGTATCAAAACTGAGCGGGAAGACATCCAGCCCGTTGCGCAGGAGCATGACGTAATCATATTTCAGGTTATGCCCGGCTTTAGGGATCTTCGGGTTGGTCATCGCCGGACGTAAGGCATTGTTGACCTGCTCCAGGGGGAGCTGCGTGCCCTGGTCGTGCCCGACAGGAATATAGTAGCCCTTGCCCGGTTCCACCGAAAGTGAGATGCCTACCAGCTTGGCCTGCATCTTATCGGTACCGGTGGTCTCGGTGTCGAAAGCGATCATTTCAGCGGCATTGAGTTCCTTGACCAATTTATCCAGGGATTCCCCGGTGTCCACCACCACGGTTTCCAGGTCGGTCTGCGGCGGCGGGTTCCCCACGGTGGGAAACATGGACATTTGCTGTCCGTGCATGGCGGGAGCGCTGGTTGCGGCAATCATGCCCAGCTGCTCCATCACGGTTTGCAGCCGGGACATCAGGGTGCGGAATTCCAGCTCGCGGAACAGCTCGGCAACCGCTTCCGGTTCAAAATTGGTGATAGCCGCTTTTTCCAGGTCTAGGTGGATATCCAGGTCCGTGACGATGGTCGCCAACTTCTGGCTGAGATAGGCATTTTCGCGCCCTTCTTCCAGCTTGGTCCGCTGTCCGGGGGACATTTCTTCAAGATGGGCGTAGATGTTATCCAGATTATCGTATTTTGTCAGCAGCGTTTCAGCGGTCTTTTTACCGATACCATAAACGCCAGGGATATTATCGGACTGGTCTCCACACAGGGCTTTATAGTCCACGACCTGGTCCGGGCGGACGCCCAGAGAGTCCATCACAGTTTGAGCTGTATAGTCCTGCGAATCGGAGAGCTTTTTCCCCGGCAGGGAGACGATCACCCGGTCGTCCACCAGTTGCAGCAGGTCCCGGTCGCCAGTGATGATCTTGACCCCCAACCCAGCATCGGTAGCAGCTCGAGCTGCACTACCGAGCACATCATCGGCTTCGTAGCCTTCCGCTTCGAGGCGGGGGATGTTGAAGGTATCCACCAGCTGGCGGATGCGTTCGATCTGGATGCGCAGGTCATCGGGCATTTTCTCCCGGGTAGCCTTGTAATCCGGGTAAAGCTCATCGCGGAAAGTTTTTCCCACATCAAAGGCTACCGCAAGATAATCGGGCTTTTCCTGCTCAAGAAGGCGCAGGAGGACGGAGGCAAAGCCAAACACACCGGCAGTCGGCTCGCCCTGGCTGGTCACCCAGCGGGATGTGGCCCCACCGGTGAGGGCAAAATAGGTACGGTAGGCTAAAGCAAAGCCATCTAAAAAGTATATGGTTTGAGGCATAAGACTATTATAGTAGGAAAAGGCGATTTTCGTTAGCCGGGGTTATTCCTGTAAACCCTGGCGCAGCCGGGTATTGGCAATGAATTCCTGCACCAATGTGGCAGGCGGGGGCTGCGGATTGCCCAGGATCAGGTAGCCAGGCGCCCAGAAGTCTCCGGAGGGGTTATCGTGCTCCATATCCGGGAATTCGATGAACATGCGGCGCGAGGTGTGCTGGCGGATGGTACGCATCAGGTAGCCCGGCGAGGTATTGGGCGGCACATTGACCAGCCACTGCATATAATCCGGGCGGAGCGAGAGATGCTCCAGCCGCCAACCAAAGGCCACGCTCAACTGGGTGATCCAGTCGGAGAGCTGCTTGGCCACCTCCCCGGTGAGGTGGTGATGCGGGAAGCGCGGGATTAGTACGCAGGCGTAGGTGAGGTTATACATGGAAGGGGAGACTGGTTCCACTTCTATCTCGGCTGCTTGCTTCACCGGAATGCGGCTGCGAACTTTTTTGACTGATTTGGAGACCACTGTTTCATCCAGGCGGACATTGCGCTGCCTAAGTTTGCTGTCCACGGTCTCGACTTTTGAGCGCGGCTGGCTAACCCTGGTCTCATCTGGTGTGGGAGAGGACGCTTCGGAAAAGTCCTCTTCAATATCGTATTCCGGCAGGGGTTCTTCCACCTGGGTATCTACTTCAACCTGCGCGTGGAACTCTGGCTGCATGGCAATAGTTTCGGTCGCATGCGGTTCCTGCCGGGAACCGTCCAGCAGTTCTTCGAGCAGACTTTCTTTTTGTGCAGGGATTTCAGACTCCGGTACCCAATCGCTGGGAATGGGGGGAGGGACATCGTTCAGCAGCGGCCAAAGATTGGCGACATCTTCTTCAAAGTGGTCGTCATCCTCTTCCAACAGCACATCGTCATCCAGCAGCACATCCTCGTCCAACGGCACTTCTTTGGAGGATAAGGCCGGCGGATTGGCAAGCGCAACTGCCAGGTTGCTGGCCTGCGCCCTGATCTTACTGAAGGGCATTTCAGCATCGAACACAGTAGCCAGCACATATTCCCCACCCAGACCGGTGGCATAAAGCATATATTCCCCGCCGGTCTCTTCCAGCCGGATGAAGCGGGCGATATCGCTGCCGCCGCCATTGGTAAAATGGACAGCGACGTTGAGCGCCAATTCTTCGGCTGCGGGGCGGGGGAGCTCACCGGCATAAGCCCAGATCTGGTCGCCACGGGTGATCATGGAAGCCTGGGAAGCAGATTCCAGGGATAACAGGGTGAGGTATTGAGCCGCCAGGTTGACGTCATTGAGCCATTCCGGGGCAGGCTGGGGGGTTTCGGCAGGTGGATCAGGAGGAGGGGTAGATTGGGTTTGCAGTTCTGTGGTAATCGCCCGATCCAGGTCTTCGGCCTGGCTGGAGGCGATCACTTTTTCCACGGAGGAAACCAGGTCAGGCAGGTATACCGGCTTGACCAGCAGTTCATCCGGGGACAAGTCGGCAAGGGAACCCCCCTCCTCAGCGCCTTCCGGCGCGATGAGGATAAGCAGCACGTCGGGGTTTTGCTGGCGGAAGGTATCCACCAGCTCGCCCACCTGCTTTCCGTTGGGGTCGGTTTCCAAAATGACCAGAGCCGGGTTTTCTGTCTTGGCGTTTTTTTGTGCTTTCTTCCGGTCTGTCGACAGGGAAAGCGCATACTGGCCAGATTCGGACAAGATTTGGCAAATTAATTCACCAAACCCCGCATTTGGCGTGATAATCAACACTGGGATTGCCATACTATCAGTTTATCATGCAGAAAATTCAAATTCAAGAACAGTAGTATACAAAGTCCATGATAATAGCGTGATAGTAAAATTTTTCCGGTTTACCCCCTCAACGAAAAGCGCAGCAGGAGCACCAGCTGCTTAAAATGCTGCCGGTACCCGCTGCTGCGCCTTTCTGCCAGCCTTAATTGTGTATACCGGGGCTTACTTCAAGCCTTTGATCAGGTCAATGAATTCGTCCCATTCTTCCTGGAAGAAGTGAATGGTGACATTATTAAGCTGCAGGTTATATACCGCTTCGCCATCCGGCTCGTCGGCTTTCCAGGCGACCATATTTTCTGTCTCTGATAGTGTTGTGGTTTTGATCTCAGGTTCATCACTCATCTTTATTCATCCTTTTGGAAATACTTTGAAATGGTTTTTTGAAAAATTGAGCGACCCGCTGCCCTGTCTGGCGGATCGTTGCCCACGCGGTGGCAAAAATATCCTTGAACTGGTCCCGTAAAGTTGGCGGTTCGATCTCTTCGTCTGGCCAGGGGTCCTGGTCGAGCATTTTCCGGGTCACCCACTTCCCCACCAACTGGAAGCTCGCCAGCATCGGGGCTGCCAGGATGAGCCCCAAAACACCGATCCATCGAACTGCGATCATGGCCATGATCAGCACCAAAGCCGGATGCACCCCCAGCACAAAACCGATCAGCCGGGGGATGACCAGAGAGTCGTACACCTGGTCGTGGAGGAAAGCGAGGCCCACCACCAGCAGCATATATTGGAATGGCTGCAGGCTGAAGTAATTCCCCTCTGCCAGAAAATAAGCCACCAGCGCATTGACAATTGCCGAAAGCACCTGACCAATATAGGGGATAAAACGGGCAAAACCTGCCAGGATCCCCAACACCAGCGCATAGCGCACCCCCAGGATCGACATGAGGATGAACATGGTGGTACTGGAAAGGAAAAAGACCAGCAGCTGCCCGCGCAGGAAAGCATTCCAGATATGGCTGATCTCGCGGGAGAAGCGGCCAATATCATCCGACAGCCCGGAAAGCTCCCGCTGGAGAAATTTACTCCCCTGTTTGGCTTCTCCCAGGGTGAGGTACGCGATTGCCAGGATAAAACCGCCCCATCCCAAAACATTCAGAGCGGAGGTAGCCACCCTGGTGAGGATCGTCCCGGCCTGCCCCAACACCGGTTGGACGGCAGAAAGCACCTGCTCGGTGGCGGCGGTCAGGTCAATATT